>JACQUR010000035.1 GCA_016210245.1 Chloroflexota bacterium | reverse complement strand
GCCCGGTGCCGGCCTGGCGGCGCTTGCCGGCGCTCTCGTCCAGGCCGGGGCACAGCTTGGCCCAGGAAACCAGGTGGCCGGCGGTGGGGAAACGGCTCAGGTCGGTGCCCAGCGCGGCCAGCAGTTCCTGGGCGATGCGCAATCACGTTAGCTGAGTTCGATCCGGTGGAAGGCCTCGGCCAGCGGCATCCCCTGCGGCTCGCCCACCTCGCGGGCGCGCGTGCGGATGCGCTCCTCCAGCCCCTCCACGTCGCGGATCTGGCTGCGGTGGGCGCGCAGCGCCTGGATCTTGAGGTCGATGGTTTCGGCGATGTCCACCCAGGCGTTGGGGTGGTCGGTGGTGAACAGGTAGAGCGCTTCGGGGCGATGGTGGCGCAGGCCGGCCTGCAACTGCTCGGGGAAGAAGAGGTGATCCCGGGCGGCGACGATGCCGTCTACCGTCGTCATCCCCACCGCCCGGTGGTCTGGATGGAGCTGGTAGAGCCGCCACGGATCGTGAGTGATGACGACCTGGGGTTGGATCTGGCGCACGAGCAGGCTGAGCTGGGCCCGGAAGCCCATTGTCATCTCCAGTTCCCCGTCGCGCAGGCGCAGGAAGGTCACGCTGCTCACACCCAGGGTGCGCGCGGCGGCCTGCTGCTCCTGCTCGCGCAGCGCGGCCAGGTCGTAGGGGTTCACGCCCAGGTCATGGCTGCCTTTGTCGCCACTGGTGCAGATGAGCTCGTGCGCCTCCCACCCCTCCCGGACCCAGCGCGCCACCGTGCCCCCGCACCCGAACTTGGCATCGTCCGGGTGAGCCGCCACGACCAGCACTTTGCGACCAGCCTGTGGTGCTGTCTCTGCCATTCTGCCTGCCTCTTGCCCTCTCCACATTACTTGCCGACTGCCTGGACAACGCCCCTTCATCACGTAGGGGCAGGCCCCTGTGCCGTGCCCCCGCCGGGGTGTGGGGCAGGCACGGGGGCCTGCCCCTACGGCGGCGATCAATCCGCCAGGACGGCGGCCGGCGAGCGGGCTGTCAAGCGCTGGTACACGGCCAGCACCTGGTCGGCCACCACCGGCCACGAGAACCGTTGGGCGCGCGCGCGCGCGGCCTGGCCCATGCGCTGCCGCTCGGCCTCGTCGTCCAGCAGCGCGCCGATACGCTCGGCAAACAGGCGCGGATAGCGCCAGGGCACCAGGTAGCCAGTCTCCTGGTCGCGCACGATGGTGGCCAGGCCGCCCACGCGGGTGGCGACCACCGGCGTCCCGCACGCGAGCGACTCGAGCGCCACCAGGCCGAACGATTCGTAGGCCGAAGGCATGACCGTCACGTCTGCCGCGCTGTAGTAGAACGGCAGCAACTCCTGTTCCACCGCGCCGACGAAGCGGACGCGAGCGGCAATGCCGAGCTGCAGCGCGAGCCTGCCCAGGCGCTGCGTCTGCCGCTCCTCCGCGGCTCTGCGGCCGGGTGCGCCGGCCGGCGTCCCGCCCACCACCAGGAGTTGCGCGGCGCGGGATCGCGCCGCCGCAGGCTCGAGCAGCGAGAACGCCTCCAGCAGCACGTCCACACCCTTGAGACGCTGGATGCGTCCCACGAAGAGCACGACGGGCTGATCCTGGGGCAGGCCCAGGCGCCGACGCGCCTCCGCCCGGGCTATGGGCCGAAAAAGGCGCAGGTTGACGCCGCCGGGAATGACGGTGATGCGGTGCGCGGGCGCGTGGTAGAAACGCAGCATATGCGCCCGGTCGATGTCGGTAGCGGCGATGATCTGGTTGGCGGTGGCCATCATCCGCGCCTCGATCTCAGCTCGGACCTGCTCCTCCCGCTCGGCGGCATCCGGCGCCACCTGGTTCTTCATCTGGGCCAGGGTGTGAAACATGGCCACCACGGGTACGCCCCAGACCTCCTTGAGCACCGCCGCCACGCGCCCGGAGAGCCAGTAGTGGGCGTGAATGAGGTCGTAGGCGCCTTCGAGCGCTCGGAAGCGCTGGAGGTTGCAGGTGAACTCCGGCAGGTAGTCCAGGACCTCGTACTTGTCGATCGGGCGGCGAGGGCCGGCCTCCAGGTGGATGACCCGCGCGTTCGGCCCCAGGGGCACGACGTCTGGCGAGCGTGCATCCTGGCGGCGGGTGAAGACGTCCAGGGACACGCCTCGTCGGCCCAGCTCGCAGCACAGCTCGCGGATGTAGACGTTCATCCCCCCGGTCTCCCAGCCGCCCGGGGGGGCCAGCGGGCAGGTATGGACGCTCAAGACGGCGACGCGCAGCGGAGTGTTCAAGCAATGCGGCCCATAGAAGGATAGAGCGGCGGGTGTTGGCCTGGGAGAAGCGGGCGCGCGCCCACTCTAGCGCCTCGCGCCAGTGGCTCGCCCTCTGGCTCATGGTAGCACCAACATAGCGGGGGGACAATAAATTCCCAGACTGGGCACAGGCTCCCACGTGGAGGCAGTTCGCTCGCTTGACAGGCACAACAGGCGCTGCTAGCATGCCCGCGTTCTTCCCGACGGCTGCTTTCGCCCCGGGGATGTGCGCGCGTCCGTCGTGTCGGCCAGACCGCCGAGCCGGGTCCCGCCCTCCGGGACATTCCTCTACCGAGTCGACCGTCGACAGTTCACAGTCGACAGTGTACGAGCGGACTGTGAACTGTGGACGGTCGACGGTCGACTCGGAATAGGCGACGCGCGCGATTCGGTTTGCTGATGGTTTGCTGATGGAAGGAGAGCTTCGACCATGGCCCCAGACCAACCCAATGGCTTGTCCCCTCGGCGAGATGCCATTGTCGCGGAGTTGGCCCGCCTGCATGAGGGTGAGGAGACGGTCTACACCGGCTGCCGCATCAACTGCGGCGGCAGCCAGTGCGTGTTGAAGGCGCGGCGCAAGAACGGCGTGGTCACCGCCATCGAGCCGGACGACCACTATAACCCGGGCGTCGGGCGCGAAGATGCCGTCCTCTCAAGCTCCGACTTCCAGAAGAACCGGCTGCAGCTCCGTGGCTGCCCCATGGCCTGGATGTGGCACAAGCTCGGCACTACGCCCGACCGGATCCTCTACCCTATGAAGCGGGTGGCGGGCAGCCGCCGCGGAGAAGCGAAGTTCGAGCGCATCTCCTGGGAGGAGGCGCTGGACCTGGTGGCCAACAAGATGAAGGAGATGGTCGAGCAGTACGGCCCCTTCTCGATCCTCACGCCCTATGCTCCGAACGCGCGCATGGAGCGGCTGTTTGGCCTGTGGGGGGCCGGGATCGAGGGCTGGGGCTGGTGCTCGATGGACCCGGAGCGGCTGGCCATGCACCTCATGGCTGGGGTGCCTGGCTGGTCGTACTCCGAAGGCTCCAACGACATGGCCGATACCCTGCTCAACACGAAGCTGATCGTGCTGTGGGGCTACGATCCGACCACCACCCACTTCGGCCCGGGCCATCAACTGGCGTACTACCTCAAGATGGCCCGCGAGCGGGGTGTGCCGGTCATCTGCATCGATCCCCGCTACACGGCAGGGGTCGAGACGCTGGCCGACCAGTGGATCCCCATCAAGCCTGGCACCGACACGGCCATGATGCTCGCCGTGGCCTACGTGCTGATCACGGAGAACCTGTACGATAAGGCGTTCGTACACAAGTACCTGGACGCCAGGGGCTTCGAGGAGTGGCGAGCCTACATCCTGGGCGAGAAGGACGGAGTGGCCAGGACGCCGGAGTGGGCCGAGACGGTGTGCGCCGTCCCGGCCGAGACTATCCGCGGCCTGGCTCGCCTCTATGCGAGCCAGAAGCCTACCTACCTGTGGAAGGGCTTCGGGGTGAGCCGCAAGAGCCGCGGGGAGAACGCGGCTCGGGCAGGTGCGGCCCTGCAAGCGATCACGGGCAACTGGGGCATCCCGGGCGGCTCCGTGCCCCTCAGCCCCCGCTTCCGCGACAAGCCCTCGGTCATGCTCCCCTACGGCGAGATCCCGCGGCGGCTGGTGCCCAAGATGTATCGTAGCCACCGCTGGGTCCAGGCCGTCCTGCTGCTGGACCAGGTCCAGGCGGGCGAAATGAGCGTGGACGAGTACAAGCGGCGCATCGGCTGGCGCACCGGCGCTCTGCCTCGCCGGCCACTCTCGCGGGTCTGGGCCGGGGGCGCTCCGGGCGGCGGGCTCGGCGCCTCGGTGGAGGCCGATGACAGCGTCCAGGATGCCGAGACGCTGCCCAACCCCAAGATGCTCATGTGGGGGACGTACTACGGTCCGGGCACCAATACCATCAACAACAACGTCGACTCGGTGGAGGACCAGCTCAAGGCGCTCGATCGCATGGAGTACGTGGTCTGGGCCGGCACCCAGTTTGCGCCCATGGCCCGCTATGCCGACGTGGTCTTCCCGCTGCTGGAGATGACGTTGGAGGGCCGCTCCATCCAGACCGCCGGCTATGGCGGCTTCGCCAACTACACCTTCCTGCCGGGCGTGGTCCCGCCCCCCGGCGAGGCGCGGGACGACGAGTGGGTCTACACCGAGCTGGCCCGCCGTCTGGGCATCGGGGAGCGCTACAACCGCTACTACGATGGCCACAACTGGGACGAGGCCTGGGAGCGCTACCTCCAGGACGAGTACCAGCGCTGTGCCGGCCAACTGCGCCAGCAGGGGGTTCCGGCACCCGAGTGGCCGGAGTTCCAGAAGACCGCCCTGATCAATGTCGAAGAGGCGTACGACGAGCCGTGGCACGGCTACCGCGACTTCATCGAGCGGGGCGTGCCCCTCAAGACCCGCTCGGGCAAGATCGAGCTGTACAGCTACATCGTGGGCGATGAGGCCGAGCGAGGCAAGGTCCACTTCGACGACCACGGGCGGCTGATCGACAACCTGCCCAACGACTGGCGCGACCTGCCTCCTATTCCCGCCTACCAGCAGATGTATCGGGGCATGGACCACGCTGACGTGAGCCGCTTCCCCTTGATGCTGCTCACCAGCTACCCGCGCTACCGCAACCACAGCACCTTCTGGAACGTGCCCTGGCTGCACGGCGACTGCTACCGCCACGCCTGCTGGCTCAACGTGGCCGATGCCCGGGCGCGGGGCGTCGTGGATGGCCAGTTGGTGCGCGTGTCCAACGACAAGGGGGTCGCGGTGCTCCCCGCGTACGTGACCTCGCGGATCATGCCGGGCATCGCCATGATCCACCACGGAGGCTACTACGAGCCGGATGCCAACGGGGTCGACTGGGGCGCTACTCCCAACGTGTTCCTGGGCGACCCGGAGAGCCCGATCACCGCGCCCCTGGTGACCACCCTGGTCGAGGTGGAGCAATACTGATGCGCCTGGAGCTGGCGTCTTTCACGGTTCGGGATGTCCGATTCTCGAACCGGACCGGGTTCAACGAGGGCATCCTCTCTGTCGACCGCGACGAGCTGCGCCAGCTCCTGCTGCAGAGCGGGGACTTCGACGACGTGGGCGTGGAGATCGCTCGCCCGGGCGAGGCCACGCGGCTGATCCACGTCATGGATGCGGCCGAGCCGCGCTTCAAGCCGGGGAACGGCAGCACCTTCCCGGGCTTCCTGGGGCCGCGCAAGACGGTCGGGGAGGGGCGCACCCATCGCCTGGCGGAGATGGCGATCGTCTCGGTGGGCGAGCCTGCGGCCGGGGAGCCGACGTACATGCGCGAAGCGATCGTCGACATGGCCGGCCCCGGGGCCGAGGTGTCGCCCTTCGGCTCCACGATCAACCTGGTGCTCGACTTCAAACCCCACCAGAAGTACCTGGACCCCGACCTGCCCGAGGCGACCATGCACCACATCATGATCGGCTCGCCGCTGGCCCAGCGGTACAACCACCGTGTGCGAGCGGCGGAGCTGCAGGCGGCGGCGCACCTGGCCCGGACCACGGAGGGCATGGAGCCGGACAGCCTGGAGGTACACGAGCTGGGGCCGGTCGACCCCTCGCTGCCCCGAGTTGTCTACTACTTCCAGATGAACTGGATCGACGTCTACGGGGAGAACACCGATGGCATTCTGCCCAGCTTGATCCACCCCAACGAGATCCTCGACGGTGCCCTGGTCAACGTGGTCAGCAACCACCACGCCAGTTATCGATCGTGTACGTTCTTCAACCAGAATCACGCCCTGGTCCGGGAGTTGTGCGCCCGCCACGGCACCGACCTGAACTTCCTGGGGGTGATCATCTATCCCGGCGCCGTGGTCAACGAATTCGAGCAGAAGGACATGCTGGCCGAGCACGCGGTGAAGCTCGCCCGGATGCTGGGGGTGCAGGGGGCGTGCTCGAGCTACTACGGCGGCGGACATCCCTGCGTGGAGTTCATGCTCATCTGCCAGAAGTGCGAGCGGGCAGGGATCACCACCGTGCAGGTCATGCCCGAGAACTACGGCACGCCCGACGATCCGGGCTTCGTCTACTCCGTGCCCGAAGCGGTGGCGATCATCAGCGCGGGGCGCGCCACCCAGCGGATCGACCTGCCGGCCGTGCCGAAAGTGATCGGCGGCCAGGAACTATGGAGCATCCCCGGTTCGCCGGGCGACAGCCTGAGCATCCCGCACCGATTGCTGTACGGCTGTTCCACCGCGACGGGCTACGGCCGGCTGACGGCGAGACAGTACTGAGGCGAGTGCTGAGTGCTGAGTGCTGAGTGCTGAGTCCTGAGTGCTGAGTGAGGTCCTCTACTCAGGACTCAGGACTCAGCACTCAGCACTGGAGAGAGACGATGAGCAAGCTGCGTGTGGTCCAGTACCTCAATCAGTTCTTCGCCGGGCTCGGGGGCGAGGAGTGGGCGGGCGAGGCGCCGCGCGTGCAGGAGGGCGCGCTGGGACCGGGCCTGGCGCTGCAGCGGGCGCTGGGAGACCAGGGCGAGGTGGTGGCAACGGTCTGCTGCGGGGACAACTACGTCCACGAGCACGCCGAGCAAGCCCTCGAGCAGGTGCTCGAGTACGTGAGCCAGTACCAGCCGGACCTGGTGGTGGCCGGGCCGGCCTTCAGCGCGGGTCGCTACGGGTTGGCCTGCGGCCAGGTGTGTGCGACGGTCCAGGAGCGGCTGCAGGTGCCCGCGGTCACGGGCATGCACCCGGAGAACCCGGGCGTCGAGCTGTACCGCTCACGGGTCTACATCGTACCCACCGGGGCGACCGCGGCGACCATGGCGGACGCATTGAAGCGGATGGCGGCCCTGGGCCTCAAGCTGGCACGGGGGGAGCGCCTGGGATTGCCCCGGGTAGAAGGCTACCTCCCGAGAGGGCTGCGCTTTACCGAGCTGGCCTCCGAGACGACCGCGGTCCGGGCAGTGGACATGCTGGTAAAGCGGTTGCGGGGCGAGGCGGTCGAGACGGAGTGGCCGCTGCCCGAGTACGACCGAGTGGCAGCGCCGCCGCCCATCCGCGACTTGCGCCAGGCCACGCTGGCCCTGGTGACCACCGGCGGGATCGTGCCCCGGGGCAACCCGGACCGGATCGAGTCGGTGTTTGCCACCAAGTGGCGGAAGTACAGCCTGGCCGGGGTGATGGACCTCACCGGCCAGGACTGGGAGTCCGTCCACGGCGGGTACGACGGGACGCATGCTAACCAGGACCCCGACCGGGTGGTGCCCGTGGACGTGCTGCGCGAGCTCGAGGCCCAGGGGGGCATTGGCCGACTGTTCGACCACTACTTCACCACCGTGGGCAGCGGGGCCGGCACCGCGGCTGCGAAGAAGTTCGGCCAGGAGATCGCCCGCGACCTGGTTGCCTCGGGGATCGATGGGGTGATCCTCACCGCCACCTGAGGCACGTGTACGCGTTGCGGTGCAACGATGGCCAAAGAGATCGAGCGGGCGGGTATTCCCACCGCGCTGGTGACCGCCATCATCCCGCTCGCCCAGAGCGTCGGGCCCAACCGCATCATCGCCGGCAGGGCGGTCCTCCATCCCCTGGGCGACCCCACGCTGTCGCGCGAGGAGGAGCGTGCCTTCCGGCGGCGGCTGGTGGGCCAGGCCCTGGAGGCGCTGCAAACCGACCTCCAGCAGCCCCTGGTCGTGCCGCTGCCCCGACCGCGGCAACCGAGTTCGACGCGGGCCGAGCGGCGAGGAACAGACGAGCAGCGATGAGCGGAGATGCCGCCGAGCCCTCCTCGACCCTGCGCGAGTCCCCGGTCGATGACCACGCGCTGCCGAGCGGCGAGCGCATCTACCAGCGCCTGCGCGCGGCCATCCTGCGCGGCCAGCTCCCGCCTGGCGCGCGCCTGGTCGAGTGGAACCTGGCCGCCGAGTTCGGGGTGAGCCGCACGCCCGTGCGCGAGGCGCTGAAGCGCCTGTCGGGCGAAGGGCTGGTGGCCGTGGACGCCAGCCGCGGGCTGGTGGTGCGCGGGCTGAGCCTGCGCGAGGTGGAGGAGATCTACGAGGTGCTAGAGATGCTGGAGGCCCCGGCCACCCGGCTGGCGGCCCAGCGCCGCTCGCCCGAAGAGCTGGCCAAGCTGCGCGTGGTGCTGGAGCTGATGGCCGAGTACACGGAGCGCGGGCAGACCGATGCCCTGGTGCAAGCCAACAGCAAGTTCCACGGAGTCATCGCCCAGGCGGCGCGCAACGAGTGGCTGCTGGAGACGATGCGCGGCATCCACGACTTCGTGCCTCGCTTCAGCCTGGCCTCCTTCGCCAGCCTGGAGCGCAGCCAGGAGGTGCTGGAGGAGCATGTGGCCATCGTCCGAGCGCTGGAGCGCGGCGACGGGGACGAGGCCGAGCGCCTGGCCCGCCAGCACCTGGCCCGCGCCCGCTCGTTCCTGGCCCGCCTGGCGCTCGAGCAGGAAGCCGCGTTCTGAAGCTGCCGCAGCCGCCGAGGCAGGGAAAAGTTGTAGCATGCGCTGATCGCTTTCTTTGGGCTCAGGACGTTGGACTTCGACCAGCTTGGCTTCGTGGCAACGGCACTGCTGGTGGGCGGCTTCCTCGGCTGGTTCGTGGTCGGCGGTGAGTACAACCGTCGGCGGGCCGGCAAGCTCGCCCGCTGGGTCTACCTGGGGCTGAAGCTCTTCCAGGGCAAGACCTCCATCCGCTGGCTGACCACCCACGCCTTTGAGATCTTCGCGGAGGACGCTCAGCGCCCGTTCAACTCGCTGAAGGTGACCGGGCTGCTGGAGTCGCGCGACATGGTGGCGGTGTGGCTGTACAACCGCCTGGCCAAGCGACCCGATCTGCTGGTTCTCCGCGCCAACCTGCGCCGCCAGCCCATCTGGGGCTGCGAGGCCTTTCGGCCCCGCACTCTCCTGTCCGGCGACGGGCGCCAGGAGGCCGAGGCCGAGGGGTGGTCGCGGCACGACCTGTCCGACCGAGGCCTCCAGGCCTGGCACGGGGGCGGGCGGGGAGCGGCGCTGTGTACCGGCCTGCTCCAGGCGCTGGGCGAGACCGAGCCCGACCTCGTCCGCCTGGCGGTCCACCGCCGCGAGCCCCACCTCCTCCTGGCCGTCTCCGCCGCCCGCTTCCAGCGCCAGGACCCGCAGCGCCTGTTCGCCACGTTCAAGCGCCTGGCCGACGCAGTGCTGAGTGCTGAGTCCTGAGTGCTGAGTGAAGGCAGACACTCGGGACTCAGCACTCAGGACTCAGCACTGAACAGCGCGCGCGCCGTGCGCCGCAGCATCTCCACGCCGCGAACCTCGGTTTCGAAGAGGGGGACGATGGCCCGCACCTGGCCGTCGAACTTCTCCCAGATGGTCTGCATGTGCTCGTCCTGCATCTGGACCCGATTCAGAACGAAGTCGGGCGGGTGCGCGCCCAACTGCCGCTTGTCGATGACCATGTTGACCACCACGCCGCCGACCGGGATGCCGAACTCGTGGAACCAGGTGATGAAGCGGGTGATGACCGCGATGGGCAGCGCCTCCGGCAGAGTGGCGAAGAAGAAAGCCGTCTGCTGGGGATCGGTGAGCAGCAGCCGGGCGTGCTCCATCCGCTCGCGGAAGTTGAGCAGGTAGTCCATCAGCGGGTCCTGCTCCTTCTTCTTGGTGAAGGAGAGCAACTGGCGCAGCGATTGGGCCTCCTGGCGCGACTTCACCATCTTGTTGACCCAGAGCGAGTAGACCTTGGACATGCCCAGCAGCCGCCGCGCGTTGGCGGTGGGCGCGGTGTCGAACACGTAGGCGTCGTACTCGTTCTTGAACATGAGGTCGATCATGTTCTCGAACATGGCCGACTCCTCGAAGGCCGGGTTCATGGTGGCCGACTCGACGAACTCGTCCGCCCGGGTGCTGATCTCGGCGAACTTCAGGAACCACTGGATCTTATCCTTGATCTCGCGCTTGGACCGCTCGATGGTTTCGCGGGTGTCGATCTCGTAGGCCCACAGGTTGGGGACGCCCTCCACCGGCGCGTGGCGGCCAAACACGTCCTGCCCGAGCAGGCCCGAGAGGCTGTGGACCGGGTTGGTGGAGGCCAGCAGGGTGCGCCGGCCGGACTCGCCGAAGTGGAGGCCGGCGGTGCCGGCCAGCACGGTCTTGCCCACGCCCCCCTTGCCGCCGAAGAAGACGTACTTCAGCCCCTTGTGCTGCTCGAGGAACTGCCGCGTGCTCGTGGTGATCTGGCTCACGCCGTCTCTCCTCGGTATGTTGCCGAAAACGCCCTTTGGACAGGCCGCTCAAAAGGGCCCAGATGCAAGGCGGCGCGCGATACGAGGCACGAGGCGTACGTGGTGTGTACGTCGCAGTGCCGCGCGAGCGCGCCAACGCCGCAGATGGGCCCTTTTCAGCGGCCTGCTCAGAAATCCCCAAACATCAGGCGGGCCATCCGCTCGATCATGGGCAACCCGGTGATGTCGCCTTCCATCTCGGGGATCCGGGCCAGCACCTCGGCCCCGAAAGTCTTGTCGATCTCGGCCAGATAGGTCTTCTGCATGGCGATGCGGTTCTTCAGGTACTCCGGGATGTCCTGCTGGGCCAGCTCGGG
>JACQUR010000490.1 GCA_016210245.1 Chloroflexota bacterium | reverse complement strand
GTTCTGGACCTGTGGGTCGATGTAGACGTCGTAGACCCGACGTTGAAGCTCGAGCAGCACCGCGTCATTCAGGACCGGCCGGATCTCCGGTTCCTCCTCTGCGCCGCGCGTCAGGATGGCGGCCTCCTCCTCGCGCGAGGGATAGTCGACCACCACCTTGAACATGAAGCGGTCGACCTGCGCCTCGGGCAAGGGATAGGTGCACTCGGACTCGATCGGGTTCTGGGTCGCCAGCACCAGGAACGGCTCGGGCACCGGATAGGTCCGGCCGGCGATAGTCACCTGGTGCTCCTGCATGACCTCGAGCAGCGCCGATTGGACTTTGGCAGGGGCGCGGTTGACCTCGTCGGCCAGGAGGAGGTTGGTGAAGACCGGCCCGAGCTCGGTCGTGAACTCGCCCGACTGAGGCTGGTAGACGCGCGTGCCTACCAGGTCGGCGGGCACGAGGTCCGGGGTGAACTGGATGCGGCGGAAGCTGACCTCCAGCACCCGGGCCAGGCTCTTGACGGCCAGCGTCTTGGCCAGTCCGGGGACGCCCTCCAGGAGCACGTGCCCGCCCGCCACCAGCCCGACCATCACGCGCTCGAGCATGCGCTCCTGGCCGACGATGACTTTCTTGACCTCGTACAGCGCGCGCTCGATCTCAGCGCAGTGCGTGGATGCTCCCCGGGGGGAGACCTTGGCCACCTGTCCGTTCTCGCTCATGCGCTCCCCGCCTGCTCCGGCAACCGCCTGTTCTGCGCGCCCTCCCCTGAGGGCTCACAGTTGCAGCTTAGAGCAAGTTTGGTGCCGGGCCGGAGGTGGGGGCCTTAGAGCTCGGCCTTGCTCAGGGTGCTCAAGAACTCCTTGTTGCTAGCGGTCTTGCCCAGGCGGTGCAGCAGCAGCTCGATGCTGTCCGACGATCCGATCTGGGCCAGCATGCGGCGCATGACCCACACCATCTTGAGGGTGGGCTCGTCCAGCAACAGCTCTTCGCGACGGGTGCCGGAGCGCAGCACGTCGATAGCCGGGAAGACGCGCTTGTCCGACAGCCTGCGGTCAAGGGTGAGCTCCATGTTGCCCGTTCCCTTGAACTCCTCGTAGATCACGTCGTCCATGCGCGACCCGGTGTCTACCAGACAGGTCGCCAGGATAGTCAGCGAGCCGCCCTCCTCGAGGTTGCGGGCAGCGCCAAAGAAGCGCTTGGGCGGGTACAGGGCAACGGGATCGATCCCGCCCGAGAGCGTGCGCCCGCTCGGTGGGACCGCGAGGTTATACGCGCGCGTCAGACGGGTGATCGAGTCGAGCACGATCACCACGTCCCGGCCGCACTCGACCAGGCGCTTGGCCCGATTGAGGGCCATCTCCGCCACGGTGGTGTGGTCCTCGACCGGCTCGTCAAAGGTGCTAGCCACGACCTCGGCCTGGACGGTGCGGCGGAAGTCGGTCACTTCTTCAGGGCGCTCGCCCACCAGTACCGCCATGATGTGGATCTCCGGCGTGTTCGCGCTGATCCCATTGGCGATGTGCTTCAGAATGGTCGTCTTGCCCGCCTTGGGCGGCGAGACGATCAAGCCGCGCTGCCCCTTCCCGATCGGCGCGACCAGGTCCATCAACCGCTGGGTGAGGTTCTTGGCCTCGGTTTCCAGGATCAACTGCTCGTTGGGGAAAATCGGGGTCAGCGCGTCGAAGTGCGGCCGCCGCCTGGCCACCTCCGGATCCTGGCCGTTGACCAACTCTACCCGGAGCATCCCGAAGTACTTCTCGCTGTCCTTCGGGGGGCGGATCTGGCCGGTGATGTAGTCGCCGGTGCGCAGGGCAAAGCGCCGAATCTGTGTCTGCGAGACGTACACATCGGAGGGGCCCGGCAGCATCCGCTCCTGACGCAGGAAGCCATAGCCGTCCTCGACGATGTCGAGCACTCCGCCCGCGACGACGTTGCCCTGCTGCTCGGCCTGCGACTGCAAGACCCGCATCATCAGGTCATGCTTCTTCATACTGCCCGCGCCCTGGATACCAAGATCCCGGGCCATCTCCAGCAAGTCCTCGCGGGTCCTGGCTTCGAGCTCGGCAAGATTCACGGAATACTCCTGTGGTAAGGGTGGATCGAGCTACGTGCTAGCCCCGGTCGACAGTTCACAGTCTACAGCCTGCCAGTATCCTTTCGACTGTCAACTGTCGACCTGGTTGAGTCGTTCGCACGCGCCGCATGGGAGATCATCGTCAACCGCCGCTCGCCGGTACGCGCAGGGAACCACCATGTTCGGTACGGGTGTGAGGTGTGGGCTCCGTTGGGTCGAGTTGCAGCGTTGGCTGATGTTTGAGAACGGGGAGGTGAACTCCGGGGTGCTGGATTGCGACTCAGCGCGTCGAATCCAAGCACTAGGAGTATAGCACCGCTCTCACGCGAGAAGCAAGCCAGGCACGCGCTTCCGGCCGGTCCTGGGCAAGTGCCGTGCCAGCCTGGAAAGCCGCCACTGGCCAGGGGTCAGTTTCCAGCGCTGCCGACTGTCGCGCACGCTGGAAGGGGTCTCTCACGGTCGCGGCTCGGATAGCCGAACCCACGAATGAGGACTCAGAGACCACTGGCTGCGCCGTCCGACTACCCCACCCCTCCAGGTAGCGAACAAGACTACCCTGCGGGACGTGGCGCCGCCTGCGCCTGGCGCGTATAGTGGATTGAATACGAATGTAGCAGGCGCCTGACCTCATCGTCCTGGGGGCCACCGGGTGAACGCCGCCGGCCAGCAGCTTGGAACCAGCTATCCCGGCTCCCCGTCCAGGAGCGCCCTGGCTGTGGCGCTCCTGGCCTGGCTGGTGCTCGTCCTGGCGACCGGGTGCGGAGCGCAGGACCAGCGCAAGAAGGTCAGGCTCGCCACGGAGAGCAAGAGCCAGGTGACCCTGCCCACCACGGCGCAGAAGGTCCCGCTCCGCGTGGCCGTGGCGCCGGTGATCTCGCCCCGCGAGAGCTTCAAGCTCTACGCCGACCTGCTCGACTACATCGCCCACCGGATCGACCGCCCGGTGGACTTCCTCCAGCGCATGACCTACGGCGAGATCAACGAGCTGGTCAGGTACGGCCAGGCCGACCTGGCCTTCGTCTGTGATTATGCCTTCGTCCAGGGGGAGCGGGACTTCGGGATGCAGCTCCTCGTCGCCCCCGTAGTGATGGGCAAGAGCAGGTACCAGTCCTACGTCATCGTGCCCAGGGACAGCGACGCCCGGAGTCTGGAGGATCTGCGTGGCAAGGCCTTCGCCTTCTCCGATCCCCTCTCCAGCTCCGGCTGGCTCTTCCCGACGCACCTCGTGCGTCTGGCAGGCGAGAAACCCGAGTCTTTCTTCAAGCGGTCCGTGTTCACGTACAGCCACGACAAGACGGTCAAGGCTGTGGCGGACAAGCTGGTGGATGGCGGGGCCGTCGATAGCCTGGTCTACGAGTTCATGCTGATGGGCGACCCCCAGTTAGGAGACAAGACCAGGGTGATCCGGCAATCGGAGCCCTGGGGGAATCCCCCGGTGGTCGTCCACCCGCGGATCGACCCGGACCTGCGGGAGGCGCTCAAGCGGGTCTTCCTGACCATTCAGGACGATCTGCAGGGGCGGAGCGCCCTTGCCCCGCTGATGATCGATCGCTTCGTCCAGCCCGACGCGCAGGCCTACGACGACGTGCGGAGCATGGCCGCCCTGGTGACGGGCTGGCCATGAGGCCCTTCAGGCTCTGGTCCCGCTTCCGGTGCTGGACCCTCTCGGCGCCCGTCCGGTTGAAGATCATGGGCATCGCCCTGGGGGTGATCTTCCTCCTCGGCCTCGCCATGACCCTCCAGGTGCGGGCGACCCTGACGGGGCGCATGCTGGAGGAGCTGGAGCAGCGAGGGGTAGCGGTGACTCGCGACGTGGCTGGGCGGGCCGCTGACCTCATCCTGACCGACAACCTGTTTGCCCTCCAGGAGCTGGTCAGGACTACGATGGAGAACAACGAGGACGCGCGCTACGTCTTCATCGTGGGGCGGGATGGCCGCATCCTGGCCCACACCTTCGGGGAGCACTTCCCGCCGGACCTCCTGGTGGTCAACGCGGCCGGGCCACCGGCGCGGTCGCGGGTGGAGCTCCTGGAGACAGAGGAGGGGCTCATCCACGACCTTGCCGTCTCCATCCTGGATGGGAAGGCTGGGGTGGCCCGGGTCGGGATGTCGGAGCGGCGGCTCGGCGAGGTCGTCCAGGGCACTACCTGGCTGCTCCTGCTGGTCACGGTCGTGGTTTCCCTGGTGGGCGTCGCCGGCGCGTATCTGCTGACCCTGGTTCTGACCAGGCCCATCTTGCAACTGGTGGAGGTCACCAGGGCGGTCGGGCGGGGAGACTTCTCCCAGCAGGCGCCGGTCTGGGCGACGGACGAGATCGGGCGGTTGAGCGCGGCCTTCAACGCCATGACGGAGGCGCTGGCCCGCTCCCGCCAGGAGATCGAGGCCTACAACCGCCAGCTCGTGCGGCGCAACGAGGAGCTGTCGGTCCTGTACGAGGAGGTCCAGCGCAAGGAGGAGCTGCTGCGCCAGTTGCTGGAGAAGCTCATCCTGGCCCAGGAGGAGGAGCGCAAGCGGGTGGCGCGCGAGTTGCACGACGAGGTGGGCCAGAGCCTGACGGCCGTCATCATGGGCCTGGGGACGGCCGAGGAGGGCCTGCCCGCCGAGCTGCTGCCGATGCGGACCCAGTTGGCGCGGCTGCAGGACCTGGCGGCGAAGACCCTGGAGGGCATCCGACGGCTCATGGTCGATCTGCGGCCCACCCTGCTGGACGACCTGGGCCTCATCCCGGCCATCCAGTGGTACGCCGAAACCCACCTGGCGCCGGCCGGCGTGGCGCCCACCGTCGAGGTGGTGGGGCCCAGGCGTCGGCTGCCTCCCCTGGTGGAGACCGCCCTGTTCCGAGTGGCCCAGGAGGGCATCACCAACATCGTCAAGCACGCCGCGGCTAGCCGGGCGACGGTCCGGCTGGAGTTCCGGCCGGCCTCCATCGCCGCCGCCATCGAGGACGATGGCACAGGGTTCACTCGCCAGGAGCCTCGTGACGGGAGGGGTCTTGGCCTGATGGGCATGCAGGAGCGGGTGACGCTGCTGGGAGGCACCTTGCGCCTCAGCTCGGACCAGGGCCGGGGCACGCGCATCGCCATCGAAATCCCGTTGCCGGACCAGGGGGAGGAGGCCCTGGCCAGCTCCCACCTTCGGACGAATTCGCACTCGCTCCGGCACACACCATGAGCCGCATCCGCATCCTGCTCGCCGACGACCACGCCATCGTCCGAGCTGGCCTCCGCCTGCTCCTGGAATCCCAACCCGACCTGGAGGTGGTCGGGGAGGCCGCGGATGGCCACGAGGCGCTCCAGCGCGCGCGCGAGCTGCGCCCGGACGTGGTGGTGATGGACGTTGCCATGCCCGAGCTGAACGGGCTGGAGGCGACCCGCCGCCTCAAGCAGGAGGACCCGCAAGCGCACGTTCTCGCGCTCACCATGCACGAGGACGAGCGGTACTTCTTCGAGATGCTCCAGGCCGGCGCCTCCGGCTACGTAGTCAAGGGGGCGCCGCCCGGCGACCTGCTGCAAGCCATCCGCTCCGTCCACCAGGGCCAGGCCTATCTCTACCCGTCCCTGGCCAGGAAGCTGCTGGAGGAGTACCTGAGCCGGGCGCGCGAGGAACGGGGGTCGGACGACGACCTCACCGAGCGCGAGCGGGAGGTGCTCCGCCTCATCGCCGCCGGCAAG
>JACQUR010000489.1 GCA_016210245.1 Chloroflexota bacterium | reverse complement strand
GCCAGAGCGGCGCGGGGGCGGGTGGGCCGCAGGGGCCATGGGAGCGTCCACGACCGGGTGAGTTCTGGCACGGCTCACCTGCGAAATCCAGACTGGGGACCAACGCACGGGCAAGGTGATGGGCGACGAGCATCGTCGCCCATCACCTTGCCCGTGCGTTGACTAGTGGCCCACCCGCCGGGCGACCAGCGTGTCCCCTTCGCGCTGGAACTGGACGGTCACCGGGTCGCCGAGGGCCATGTGCTCGCGCAGGTGGCTGGCGTTCACCGGGCGCCCATCCTCGTCCGTCGCGCTCTCGGACACGGTGAAGGTCCAGGTGTTCCCCTGCCCGTCCCGCAGCGAGAAGCCGCGCACGCTGGTCAGACCGGCCGCGTCCAGCTCGGTGATGGGGCCTGTGACGGTCGTCGTGGCGCTGGCCGCTGGCGCGCAGGCCGCCAGGGCCAGGCACGCGGCGAGCGTGAGCGCCCAGATGCGTCGCCTCACGACCGCGTGGCTCCGAGCAGCGCCTCGGTGGCGGGCGTCGTCTCCTCGACCGTGATCCCGCCCTCGAACTTGTCGAACACCTTGCCGCGCGCATCCACCAGGAAGAGCCAGGGCTCGGAGGGAAGATTCCACTCCACCACCGCCGGGACTGGCTTCAGCCCGGGCGCGCCCTGGTCGGGATCCTGGTAGACCTCCACGTGCAGGTAGTTGAGGCGGTCGCCGTGGAGGTCGCGCAAGCCCTGCACGACCTGCAGCGATGGGCCACAGGTCTGGCTACGGCAGAATCCGGGGCTGGCGAACAGCAGCAGGAAAGGCTTCCCGGCCGCGAGGGCGTCGGCGATTGAGAGGCTGTGGAAGTCGTCCACCGGCCGGGCCGAGCAGATCTTCTCGATCTCGGCTGCACTCGTGGCGGTCGGGATAGCGCTGGCAGGGATGCCGGCCCCGAGGGCCGGGGTCAGGCTGTCGGCCTGAACCTCGAAGCTGTGGCGGGCCGCGCCCAGGTCCTGGCCGTCGCGGCGCACGGCCACCTCCACGCCCCACGCGCCGGGCGCGTCGAAGGCGGTCCGGGCCACGTAGACCCCCCGGTCGCCCAGGCCAGTGCCGTAGTAGCGGGCCTCGCCCTCGCCCTTGAGCGTCCCCTGGCCGCCCTCCAGCTTGAAGAAGCGCAGGCGCACCTCGGCGCTCGAGATCGGCTTGTTGGTCTGGTCGAGCAGGGCGAGGAGGAAGCGGTTCTTGCCCACTGCGAGGTCGCTAGCTGGAAGGACGACGGTGAATGGCGCGCTCGCAGGCGAGGCGGACGGTTTGAGCCCCGCGCTCTGCGGGCGCGGCGATGGTGGCTGGGGCGCTGGCTGCTGGCAGGCCAGCGCCACCAAGCCCAGCAGCGAGGCCAGGAACGGGCGGCGCCCCAGCCGCCCCGCGAGAGGACGCCAGTCGGCGTGCGGCATAGCGCAGGCAGTATAACCGACTCTAGAACGCCTCGGCCAGGCTCGTCTGTGGCAGGTCCTTCGGGCGAGCCACGAACCCGGGCCGGCTGGGGTCGTATTGCTGGAAGAAGCGGCTGGCCTGCGCCTCCTTCGCCAGCCCCTCTGGAAGGTCCCGCCCGAGCAGCAGCGCCTTGAGCAGGCTCCCCAGCGGCAGTTCGCCGCTGCGCCGGCCATCGGACCACAGCACGCCGCGCTCGAAGCGCTGGTAGTGGCGCTCCGGATTGGCCGGGCTCACCGTGGCGGCCGAGAGCGGGAGCCCATAGCGCTCCAGGGCGCGCTCGGGCAGGTAGCCGATAGAGCAGCGGGGGTCCGGCTGCAGGCTGCAGGTGACCGTGCGGAAGTACGGGAGGTCGATCTTCTCGCTGCCCAGCGTGCGCACCAGGCCCAGCGCCCAGCCGGTGGGGTCGCGCTGCCGCTCCGCGCTCGACGGCGGCAGCGTGGGAGGTGGCAGGACGACGGCTGGGTCGAGCCCGCGGAAGGGCAGGAAATCCGGCCCGCCCAGGTCCAGCAGGCGCGGCGCGCCCTGGGCGGGGACGAAGATTGCTGCCCGCTCGAAGAGCTGGGCCGTGCCTCCCAGGAACGGGAAGGCATAGCTGACCGGGTCGCCCAGGCTCTCCGGGCCACCCATACGCCAGTAGTAGCTCCAGATGCGCCCGTCCTCGATGACGTAGCCGGTCGAGGCGAAGAAGCGCTGCGCGCTGGGAGCGGGGTCGACCCGCAGCGCCCCGATTGGGGCGCCGGCCGCCAGGCCTTGCTCGACCAGCAGAACGGGGTCGCCCAGGGCGAGGAAGCCCGGCGGGTCCGTGGACTGGGCGACGCGGGAGGTCGGCAGATTCACTACCCACCAGCCGCTCTCAGCTCGAAGCGGATAGGAGCGCCCCAGCATGTCGACGAGTTGGGCGTCGGCGCCACGCGCGGGGAGCCGCACGGTGCGTGGGCCGCCCGCGCCGCTCCACAGCACCTGCACGCGGCGCTGTCGGCCCGGATCGTCGAGCACCACCCGCCACACGCGCCAGTCGTTGCGCTCCGGGTCGCCCTCGAAGGGCAGGAAGCGCGCCTCCCCAGGGCCGTCCAGGAACCGGGCGGCAACCTGGAAGGCGCGAAAAGCAGGGCGGACGCTGCCGTCGCGGCGCACCAGCCCCCACCGCTCGGGGATGCCGCTGGCCTCGTGGTCGACCATCGCGTACCAGCCGATGCGCTGATACCCCGCCGCGCGCGCCATGGCGACGGCCTGGAGCAGGAAGGCAGCCTGCTCGCTGGTCGAGATACGGTTCTGCGGGTCCATCGGGACGGTCGCGTCATTGTACATCTGGCAGTTGGTCTCGGTCAGCCAGATCGGTTTCGTCAGGCCGTACTGGGCCAGGATCTGGCGGTACAGGGCGTGGACGCGGTAGATGTCGGCGATCGAGCAGTACAGGTTGAGCCCCACCGCGTCGAAGTAGTAGCCGTTCCGAGCGGCCTCGGGATCTCGGGACGCCTCGCGCAGCACCCGGGCCAGGAAGAGTTCGCGCCCATGGACCGCGTCCGGGTAGAACGCCGTGGAGGGGAAGACGACCTGCGCTTCTGGATCTACGGCCTTGACCGCCCGGTAGCCAGCGCGGACCACCTTGAACAAGTCCTCGGTATTGCCGACCCAGTTCCACCAATCGCCCGCATCGCCCGGCCGGAAGTCGGGCTCGTTCCAGATGATCCAGGCCACCACTCGTCCCTCGAAGGCCCTGGCCAGGCGCACCATGAAGCGTCCGAAAGTGTTGCGAGGGTCGGTGACCGGGAAGTCGAGCCCGGTGGGCACGCCCGCGGTCCCATCGCGCGGGTTGCCGGCCGCCCACCGGGGAGTGCCCTGCACGACGGCGAGCAGGGGCAGGCCGCTCTTCAGGCTCTTCTGGAGGCCGGCCCAGGCGATGTAGCGGTCCAGGTACCAGTCGTCGGGCCCGTCCGGCTGGATCTGCTGCCACTGGAAGACGACACGATCCCAGCCCACGCCCGCCTGTCGCGCTGCATCCGGCTGGCGCCCGGCATCCACCGCGCCGAGGATGCGGTCGGGGGCGTACCAGCGATCGGCCGCTGCAGGCCTGGGGAGGGCGACCGAGAGGAGCAACAGGACAAGGACCATGCACAGAGCAGGGCGCAGTTGGCCCACAGTCGGCAGCACGGGGTGCTCCTTCGTACAGGCGGGGTTGTGGCAGGCCTCCATTATGCAGAAGGTGTACCGTTCTGGCTAGAGGTTGGAGGTTGAAGGTTGGAGGTTGAAGAGGTTTCCCTCCAACCTCCAACCCGCCTCAACCTCCAACCTCTCAGTTCAGCCGGACGCAGTGGTGGCCTTCGGGGTTGATAGGGTCGCTGCACAGCGGGCAGCGCGGGCGACCGGCGGCGCACACCTCGATGATCTGGCGGCTCAGGCCGCGGCACTGAGGCCGGCTGGCAAGGCAGACCAGGGTCGCTGGCCCCTCCGGATCCGCGTCCACCGAGTGGACCAACAGAGCGACCAGGTCCGACTCCTCGACGTAGCCGAGCGCCAGGCGCCCTACCTTGAACTCGATGGCCGGCGGCTCGCGGAAGACGTTCATCGAGGGGGTTTGCTCGCCCTCCAGCGGCCTGGGAATCTGGATCAGGAGCTGCTCGATCGCCACGGCAAGCGCCTGGAGTTGCTCCTTCTCCAGCCAGAGCGTGGCGCCCACCTCCTCGGTCTGGGCTCGAATCCGGAACGTTCGCTGGCCCGGCTGGCCGAGCGCCTCAGCCCCGAGGGCGGCCAGCGGTCCGAGGGGAAAAGCTTCTTCCTGCATGGGCACACCCTTTCAAGAGGATTATCCGGAACCGGGACCTGCTCTGAAAAGGGCAGCGAGCCGGTCGACCTCTTGCCTCTAGAGGGCGAGTAACTTGAAAGCGCGGGGGCTTGCCAACGTTGCCCTGGTTGTGCGAAGCTTGCGCCATGCCACCCGTTCTTGACGAGAACCGGAAGTACGACGCTGCGTTCTGGCGCGAGGTGCTTGAACAGGCCAAGCACATCGACGGCTCCAAGCTCGTCCTGGTGGTGGCCAAGCAGAAGATCGACCAGTGGTGCGCTCTGAACGGTGGCCTCACTCCGTCGGAGCTGCGCGGGCTGCTGGAGGACGTGAAGAGCGTCATCATCCAGGGACGCCAGCGCCAGGGTGTCATCCGCCAGCCGCCTTCGCCCCCGTCGCCCCCTCACCCCCACCTGCGCGTCATCAAGTGAGTGCTGAGTCAGGACTGAGGACTGAGTGCTGAGGACTGAGTAGGGGCAGCCCCCCGTGGCTGCCCCAGCCCCCACTCAGTCCTCAGCACTCAGTCCTCAGTCCTGACTCAGCACTCAGCACTACGTGAGCCAGCCTCGGCGCTGCAGCAATTC
>JACQUR010000496.1 GCA_016210245.1 Chloroflexota bacterium | reverse complement strand
GTAGGGGCGGACCTGCGTGTCCGCCCTCACCTCGTAGGGGCGGACCTGCGTGTCCGCCCTCACCTCGTAGGGGCGGACCTGCGTGTCCGCCCTCACCTCGTAGGGGCGGACCTGCGTGTCCGCCCTGGTGCCCAGGGCTCAGCACTCAGCACTACAGCTCGGAGGACACGCCATGGCACGCTTTCGTCTGGTGGACCTGTCGCATCCTTTCAGCATCCACACCCCTGGCTGGGCGGGCTACCCGCCGGTCAAGGTCTACTACATCCAGCGCTTCTCCTCGAACGAGATCGTGGCCCAGATGATCGAAACTCCGCTCCACGTCAGCACCCACCTGGATGGGCAGATGCACGGCATCCCGGGAGGCAAGGACATCGCCAGCTTCCCGCTCTCGCGCTGCTTCGGCGAGGGGGTGATCGTCGACATCAGCGACGCGGTCGGCGACTGGGATGTCATTCGCCCGCAGCACATCACCAGCCGGGCCGAGGTGAGGAAGGGCGACATCCTGATCTACCACACCGGCTACCACCACTACTACGTGGGCGAGCGGGAGGAGGACGAGGCGCGCTACTTCCTGCGCCACCCGGGCGGGGGGCGCGAGATGGCGGAATGGATCTCCGAGATGGAGTTCGCCTGGACGGGCGTGGACTGTGGCTCGGCCGACCACCCCATGAACACTACCATCCGCCGCATGCGGCCCGACCTGGTGGCCGAGTACGAGCGGGCGAAGGGGGTGAGGCTGGAGGAGCAGTTCCCCGCGAAGGACATCTTCCCGATGCACCGGGTGCCCTTCAAGAAGGAGATCCAGCACGTGGAGAACGTGGGTGGCGACCTCGACCAGGTGCTCAACCGCCGCTGCCTGATCGGCGTCTTCCCCTGGCGCTTCGAGGGCGGCGAGTCGAGCATCGCCAGGGTGGTGGCCTTCGTCGAGGAGTAGTCATTTCTGCAGGTCTTGCAGCCGCCCGCGCCCCGCAAGGGGCGCGGGCGGCTGCAAGACCTGCAGATCTCCTCTGTCACAAAACCCGCCCCGGCGGTGTTTTAATGGGCGAGTGGCGGTGCAGCGCCCATCATCTTCCGAGGGCTCCTGGTGCTGAGCGGAGCTGAGTTGGCATACCGAGTGGTCGACCCGGCCGAGCGCTTCAACGATCTCTTTCGGCGCTTCTATCCCGAGCTGCTCGGGCTGGCGTACTGCGTGCTGGGCGACCGCCTGGAAGCGGAAGACACGCTCCAGGAGGTCTTCCTGAAGCTGGCCGAGGCGCCCGTGCTCCAGCGGCCCGACGAGGAGGTGGCCGCCTGGCTCCGCCGGGTGTGCCTCAACCTGGGCGCCAATCGACTGCGGGCTCGCGGCCGCGCCCGGGAGCGGCTGGAGCGCGTTGGCCGGCTGGAGGCAGCCGAGGCCAGGGACGACCTGGGCAGTCCAGCGTGTACGGTGCTGCGGCAGGAGGAGCAGGCGGAGGTCCGCTGGGTGCTGGCCCGCCTGCCGGAGCGGCAGCGCGACTGCTTGCTGCTCCGCCACTCGGGCTACTCGTACGCGGAGGTCGCCGCGGTGCTGGGCATCGCGGTCGGATCGGTGGGCGTGCTGCTGGCCCGCGCCGAGCGGGCCTTCCGAGTCCTGTACCTGGAGCGCAACGATGACCTGTCCTGACCCTGGACGCTGGCGGGCCTGGCTCGACCAGGAGCAAGACGGCCTGGGAGCCGAGCTCACCGCCCACCTGGCTGGCTGTCCAGCCTGCCGGGCGAGCGTCGGCGAGCTGCGCCAGGACGCCGCCCTGGCCGCCAGAGCGATCGGCGCGCTTGCCCCGCACCCCCTGCCCTCGGCCGCAGAGGTCGAGCTGGCCCGCCAGCGCCTGGAGTGGCGCAGGCGAACGGCCCTGGCACCGGCCGAGCATCCCTCCGGTCCAAGTAGGCCCGCCCTTCAGGGCGGCAACTCCGGTTCAGCCAGGCCCGCCCTTCAGGGCAGCAACCCCGGTTCAGCCAGGCCCGCCCTTCAGGGCGGCAACTCCGATCCAGGCAGGCCCGCCCTTCAGGGCGGCAGCACAGGCGGCTCGCCTGTGCCACCGACAGTACCCCGGTGGCACAGGCGACCCGCCTGTGCTGCCGCCCCGCAGCCACCACTCGCCGAGCAACCGAGCGCACCTGCTCAAGGGAGACGCCTCATGACGCTTGCCCATACCTTCCACCGCTGGCGCTTCGCGCTGGGCGGGCTCGCCGCCGCGCTGGTGCTGGCCTTCCTGGTGGGCTTCACCCCCCAGGGACAGACCGCGGCCGCGCAGTTCCTGGCCCAGTTCCGCAGCCAGCGCTTCGCGCCCGTCACCTTCGACCCCAAGCAGACGACCGCCAGCCCCCTGTTCCAGCTCGAGCGCCTCGGCACGGTCCAGGGCGGTCCGCCGAACCAGCAGAGCACGTTCGGCGCGGAGGTCAAGACGGTCGCTGAGGCCAGCCAGCGGGTCGGTTTCCAGGTGAAGCAGCCTGACCCCGCGACCCTCCCGGCTGGCCTGGCCAGGACCCCGAGCATCATGGTGACGCCAGCCACCGAGTTTCGCTTCACCTTCGACCGGGACAAGGCGCGCAGCTACTTCCAGAGCATCGGCCACCCCGAGGTCAGCCTGCCGGACAGGTTCCACGGGGCCTCGCTGGTGGTTTCGGTGCCTGCCGCCGCGCTGCTCACCTACACCGGATCGGACAACAGCATGGGCCTGCTCATCGGCGAGACGGGCGAGCTGACGGTCGGGGTCGACGGCCAGGTGTCGCTCGACGAGCTGCGGGAGTTCCTGCTGGGACTGCCGGGCCTGCCGCCCGAAACCGTACGCCAGTTGCGAGCGATCCAGGACTGGCGCACTACCGTGCCGATCCCCATTCCTGTCGACCAGATCCGTTGGCAGCAGACGACGATCGCGGGCGGGCAGGGCCTGCTGCTGGCCGACAACTCGGGCCTGGGCAGCGCCGCGCTCTGGCAGCGCGACGGCCGAGTGTACGGGGTAGCCGGGCCCATGAAGGCCGCCGAGCTCCAGCGTGTCGCAGACAGCCTCCGCTAGCCCGGCGAGGGCGGCGGCGGAGGGCTCCGCCGCCGCCCCGGCGATCGAGACCGCCGGCCTGCGCAAGGAGTACGGCCGCAAGGTGGCCCTGCACGACCTGTCGCTGGCCGTCCAGCGCGGGGAGGTGTTCGGCTTCCTCGGCCCCAACGGGGCCGGCAAGACGACCACCGTGAAGATCCTGACCGGCCTCGTCCGGCCAACCGCCGGCCAGGCCCGCATCTTCGGGCTGCCGGCCGGCGACCCGGTCGCGCGCCGCCGGATCGGCTACCTGCCCGAGCACTTCCGCTTCCACGACTGGCTCACCGGCGCGGACCTGCTCGACTTCCACGGCCGCCTGGCCGGCCTCTCCGCCGAGGAGCGGCGCGCGCGCATCCCGGAGGTGCTCCACCTGGTCGGTCTGGCCGGGCGGGGCGGCGAGCGCATCCGCAACTACTCCAAGGGCATGGCCCAGCGCATTGGCCTGGCCCAGGCGCTTCTGCACCGCCCCGACCTGGTGCTGCTGGACGAGCCCACCTCGGCCCTGGACCCGCTCGGGCGGCGCGAGGTGCGCGACCTCATCCGCGGCCTGCGCGCGGAGGGGCTGACCGTCTTTCTCAACTCCCATCTGCTCAGCGAGATCGAAATGGTCTGCGACCGGGTGGCCATCGTCGACCGAGGCCGGGTAGTCCGCAGCGGGCGCCTGGCCGACCTGGTCGGCGGCGCGCCGGAGCTGCGCCTGCTGCTCGACCGCGTCGACGACGCCCTGCTCGCCGCGCTGGGCGAGTACGGCGAGGTGCTGGCGGTCGAGCCTGCCAGCGTGACGCTCGGCGTGCCGGATCTCGAGGTCGCCCCGGCCATTGCCGAGACGATCGTCCGGGCTGGCTACCGGCTCTTCGGCCTCATTCCCGTGCAGCGCTCGCTCGAAGACGTGTTCGTCAGTCTGGTGGAGAGTAAGGAACTGTGAACGCGCTGGCGATCGCTCGCTTCACCATCCAGGAGGCGGCCAGCCGCCGCCTCATCCTGGCCGGCGTCGTGCTCAGCCTCGCCTTCGTCGGCCTGTTCACCCTTGGCTTCGCGTTCCTCAATGGCAAGCTGGCCGAAGCGAACGCGACCCGCCCGAACCCACAGATGGTCGCGGCCTTCGGGTCGATTATGGCCATCCTCGGCCTGTATGCGGTCCACTTCCTGGCCAGCTTCCTCGGCCTGTTCCTCTCGGTCGGGGCGATCTCCGGCGAGATCGACTCGGGCACGCTCCACGCCGTGCTTGCCCGCCCGATCGGCCGAGCGGACTTCGTCGTTGGCCGCTGGCTGGCCTACGTCGGCCTGATGGGTGTCTACGTGGCGCTCATGGCCGGGCTGCTGCTGCTGGTCGCCCGGCTGATCGCCGGGTACGAGGCCCCCGATCCGGCCCGGGCCATGGTGCTGATGGCGCTGGGGCCGATCCTGCTGCTGACCCTGAGCCTGTTCGGCAGCACGCTGCTATCGACGCTAGCCAACGGCGTGGTGGTCTTCACCCTGTTCGGCCTGGCCTGGCTGGCCGGGATCATCGAGTTCGTGGGCGATGCCCTGTCCAACGAGGCCATGGTCAACCTGGGCATCGTGGTCAGCCTGCTCGTGCCGAGTGACGAGCTATGGCGCGGCGCCTCCTACTACGTCCAGTCCCCGGCCTTCCTGGCCGCGGCCACGGCCGGCCGCGGCGCGATCCCATTCGCCGCGATCGCGCCGCCATCCACCCCGTTCGTGATCTGGGCAGTCCTCCACCCGCTGGTCTTCCTCCTCCTGGCGATCGTGTCGTTCTCCCGCCGCGACCTGTGATGGGCCTCGCCACCAGGACCCATCACCTTGAAAGGTGCCTCACTCTGCACTCTGCAATCTCAAATCAGCACTCCTTCAGTAATCACCGTCACTTGCCCCGCCGGCCAGAGCGTGGTACAACGCTCCTGGCACTAGCCACCACCTCCTGGGAACCGTCTTGCACCATTCCGCTACGCCCACCCGAACCGTTCGCAACGGGGAGGTTCATCCCCCTCACCTTCGAGCCCAGCGACGCCAGCCGCGCCGTCGCTCGACCCATGTCCAGCGCCGCAGCTTCAGGTGGGCGCTGCCGCTGGCCCTCGGCGGGCTCGCCGCTCTGGCGCTGATCTTCGAGCTGGCCTACTGGGAGCGCGTCGCACCCGGCGTCAGAGCGCTGAACGTCGACGTGGGCGGCCTGACTCGCCAGGCCGTGGCCGGGCGCCTGCGTCCGCTCGCGGCCGAGGCGCTCGATCGCCCGATCACGCTCGCCGCCGAACGCTGGGAGCGCGCGGCCACCCCGCGCGAGCTTGGCCTGCGCATGGACGCGGACGAGCTGGCCAGCGCCGCCTTCGCCATTGGACGCAGTGGGAACCCCTTGCTGCGCCCGGTCGACCAGGTTCGTGCGCTGCTGTTCGGCCGCTCCGTCGGTGCCCTGGGCGAGTACGACCGAGGCAGCATGGAGGCGTACCTGGGGCGCGTGGCGGCCGAAGTGAATCGCCCGCCCCAGGACGCCGCGCTCGCGCTGGGCGCCGACTCCCGCCCGCGGTTCAGCCCCGCCCGCAGCGGTCTGGAGGTGGACGTGCAGGCCAGCGCCCGGGCGATCAGCCAGGCGCTGGCGCAGCGGCAAGAGCGAGCGGAACTGGTGGCGCGCACGCTGGAGCCGTCGGTGAATGACCAGCAGCTCCAGCCGGCCCGGCGCGAGCTGGAGGCGATGCTGGCTGGACCGCTGGTGCTGAGCTTCCAGGAGCAGCAGTGGCGGCTGGAGCTGGCCGAGCTAGCCCGGCTGCTCAGCCTGGAGGTGCAGCCCGGCGTCCCCGCCCGCGTGTGGCTGGACGAGGCAGCGCTGCGGAAGCGGATCGAGCAGATCGCCGGGGAGCTGAAGCGGGAGCCGCGCAACGCGCGCTTCGACTGGACCCGCAGCGGGCTGAAGGTCATCCGCGAGAGCCAGGACGGGCGCGACCTGGACGCGGCCCAGGCGACCAGGGTCATCGTGGACACGCTGCGGGCCGGGGAGCGGCGCGTGGTGCTGCCGGTCCGGGTCACCCCGCCGGCGGTGGCTTCCGCCGAGGCTGAGCGACTGGGCATCCGCGAGTTGATCGACCAGGGCCAGACCTCGTACGCCGGCTCGATCGAGGAGAAGAAGTACAACATTCAACTGGCGGCCGAGCGCCTCAACGGCGTGGTGGTGCCGCCGGGCCAGTTGTTCTCCTTCAACCGGGAGGTGGGGCCAACCACCCTGGAGGCCGGCTTCAAGTGGGGCTACGGGATCACCACCAGCGGGAAGGAGGTCAAGACCGTCCCCTCCGTGGCTGGCGGCATCTGCCAGGTGGCGACCACGCTCTTCCAGCCGGTGTTCTGGTCCGGCTACCAGCTCGAGGAGCGCCACTGGCACCTGTATTGGATTCCCGCCTACACCTCCCGCAACGTGGTGGGGCTGGACGTGACCGTGGACGAGGAGGCCCAGCTCGACTTCCAGTTCATCAATCCGACGCCCCACTACCTGCTCATCCAGGCCTGGACGGCAAACGACGAGCTTCACTTCGCCCTGTACGGCCAGAAGCCCGCGTGGAAGGTGGAAGTCGACCCGCCGGTGGTCACGAACCGAGTGCCACCCGAGGAGGAGATGGTCTTCGAGGCCGCGCCAACCCTGGCCTGGGGACGGAGGTTGCAGGTCGAGAGCGCGCGCGAGGGCTTCGACGTGGTCGTCGTGCGGCGCGTGATCTCCCCGGACGGCGAGGCGCGCACCCTGCGTCTGAAGAGCAGCTACAGCCCGTCCCACAACGTGACCCTGGTGGGGACGAAGGGCGCGCCGGCGGACGGGGACGTGAGGGCCCTGCTGGACCAGTTGCGGGCAGCCCAATCGGCCCTGAACAAGCCAGTGCGAGGCGAGGGCCAGCCAGCCAGCGACGAGAGCGCTGCTGCGCCGACGCCCGGGCCAACTCCCAGTCCTCTCACAACCACCCCGTCGCCCAGGGTGGTGCCGTCAGCCACTCCGTCGCCCAGGGCGGTGCCATCAGCCACTCCGCAGGCCACCGCCAGGCCAACCTCGCCAGCCACACCCATCCCAACCGCGACCCGGCGCGCGCCGTGATCCAGCGCTGAGTGCTGAGTGCTGAGTGCTGAGTGCTGAGTCCTGATGCCTACTGCCTGCCGGCTACCGGTGCCGCGGCGCGGAGGTGTTCGCGGCAGTAGGCGAGGCCGCGGCGGAGCCGGGCGACGACCGCGGTGTCTTTGCCGGCGTGAACGGCGGAGGGGCAGAGCTCCAGGGTAACGATCCCCGGGTAGCCATCCGCTGCCAGGGCGTGCAGGACGGCGTCCAGGGGCAGGATGCCATCGCCGGGCAGCAGGTGCTCACGGCCGTCGCCGAAGTCAGAGAGGTGGACGTGGCGCACGCGATCGGCCAGGGCGTGGTAGGCGGCCAGCGGGTCGATGCCCGCCGTGCCGCAATGGGCGGTGTCGAGCGTCACGGCCGGGAACCGCGCCAGCCGCTCCACGGTGCAGGTAGGGTAGCGGGGGTGCTTGACCAGGCGCTTGAAGGGCATGTTCTCCACGGCCAGGGTGACCCGCGTGTTGGCCTGGAGCTCGTCGAGCGCGCGGCGCAGGCGGGGAGCGAGGCTGCGCTGCCCGGCCCACTCGGGGTGGACAACCACCACCTGCGCCCCAACGCGCTCGGCCAGCCGAGCGGCGGCGCGGATGCAGCCCGGGTAGTCGGACGCCATGCCGCGCACGGGACTGAAGGGGGCGTGGAGCGCGACGATGGGCAGGCTGTGCTCGTTCTGCAGCCGCAGCAGGTACTCGGACTGGCGGGTGTCCCAGCGGTAGTCGATGATCACCTCGACCGCCTCAGCCTCGGCGGCGCGAGCCAGCTCGAAGAAGCGTGCCAGGCCGTAGGTGTAGAGGGAGCCGCTGGAGAGGGCGATCGTGGATTTTGGATTTTGGATTTTGGATTTTGGATTGGCGCTGTGGGACCCCAGCAGCACATCGGCGCCGTCCAGTTCTGGAGCCTGGACGTGAGATTCAAGCGACAACGGCAACCCCAATCCAAAATCCGAAATCTAAAATCCAAAATACGCGGAGAGTTCGGCCAGCGCCTGGGCGGTGCCGCGCCTGGGGAAGGGCGAGCGGGACCAGAGGGGCTCGACCTTCACGTCGACCAGGACAGGCCCCTCCTCGCTGAGGATGGTCGGCAAGGCGGCCTCGAGCTCGTCCAGGTCATCGAACTCGTAGGCGGCCCGGTAGCCGGCCTCCAGCGCCAGGCCGGCGAAGTCCACCACGCCGGCCGCCGGGATCGGCTGCCCGCCGGTGGTGTCGTAGGTCCCACCCTCGAACACGAAGTGCACGAAGTTCCCGGGCGCCAGCCCGGCTACCGTGGCCAGCGAGCCCAGGTTCATCAGCAGCGAGCCATCGCCATCCAGCACCAGCACCCGGCGCTCCGGGCGGGCCAGCGCAATGCCCAGCCCCAGCGACGAGGCCTTGCCCATACAGCCAATCAGGGGCACGTCCAGCGCCTCGCGGCGCGAGAAGTGCGGCCACTCGCGCGCGGTGGACATGGTGGTGACCACCACTTCGTCGGTTCTCGCCTCCGCCAGGACCCGCAGCACCTCGTTGCCGTCCATCATGCCTGGTACTCCCGTGCCAGCAGCACCGCCACGGGCCCGGGGCGCTGCCGGGCTTCCTGGTAGGCGCGTCGCACCAGCTCGAGGTCGTCGTCGCTCAGCAGCAGATAGTAGGGCAGCTCCCAGGCCTGCAGGATTGGCTCCAGGAAGCGGGCGGCGGAGTCGTCGGTGGGCCCATGGGGGTTGTAGCCGCGGTAGCCGATCAGCAGCAGCAGCGGCAGGTGGTAGTCGATGGCCATGCCGCGCAGCGAGTCGCCGGACTCGTAGAAGCCGGTGCTCTGGATGATTACCACCGGCCGCTTGCCGCCGGCCAGCAGCCCGGTGGCGATGGCGACCGCTTCGCCCTCTCGTGCGATGGGCACCAGGTGCAGGTCCGGGCTCTCGGCCAGCGCCTGGTATAGGAACCCGGACTCGCCGTCGGGCAGCCAGACTACGTGCGTCACGCCCAGCTCCCGCAGCATGTCCAGCATGCCTCGCGTTGTCAGGGCAGGTAGTTCCTGGGGCACTGGTCCTCCGTCAGCGGCCAGCCGGCAGCAGGCGCTGGCCGGCCGCGCGGCTCCTGGTCTGCATGTCCGTGGCCTCTGCTTCCTAGCGGTCCCTGGAAGCATTAAACACCATCGCTGCTCCTGGGACAAAGCCAGCGCCGTCGTCCGGGTGCGAGTCACGTTTTTGCGCGCGGCGTCTTGCTCTCGAAAGGGGGTCTGGGGGAAGCCCCCAAAAGAATAACCTCTCCCTCTGGCGGGCGGTGGGGCTGGGACGCTCGCGCCCGACCACGGAGCCCGCCCAGGCTCCCGCGGGCACCGCCGCACGCCTGGGGCCCTCCTCCGAACCTCACCC
>JACQUR010000495.1 GCA_016210245.1 Chloroflexota bacterium | reverse complement strand
GGGGGCGGGGCAGCCACAGGGGGCGGGGCAGCCACAGGGGGCTGCCCCTACGGCCGTCCCCTCGTAGGGGCAGCCCCCTGTGGCTGCCCCCGCGCTGTGGCAGGAGGCGTGACAGGTCATAGCAGCCACCGCAGCGGCGAGAGCATCAGGTGGGCAGGCGCGGCCACCGCGTCGGCCACGGCGCCGGGGCTGAAGAGCAGCAAGAGGCCCAGGCCGACGAGCAGGCAGGCGTTGGCGACCAGCAGGCCGCCGCGCACCCGCTCGGACGCGGTCGAGAGGAACTCCCCGAGCCCCAGGGCAACGAAGAAGAAGGGGACGGCACATGCCAGGAGGTAGACCAGCAGGATCAGGAAGGCCCAGAATGGGCTGCTGAGGCCTGCGTAGACCAGCAGGGGGAGCAGGATGGCCGAACTGAGGGTCGGGGCGCCGGCCACCGAGCAGACCATGGCCAGCGAGGCGCCCATGGCCGAGGCAGCGCCCTGTCCCAGGGCAACCTGGGAGCGCTCGCGGGCCACGTCCCGTCTGGAGCCGGGCACGAGCTGGAGGAGTGCCCGGGCCAGCGCGGCCTCGAGGCGGGCGACCGGCGGCCAGGCGCGCAGGAAACTGGCGCCGATGGCCAGCAGCGCCAGCCCGCCCAGGAACTCGACGGGGCGCAGGTCGTCGATCTCGAGCTTCAAGAGGTTGACCGCCATCGCCACGGCCAGGTAGAGGACGATCAGCGCCGCCAGGTAGGAGAGGGTCTGCCGGACCGCGCTCGCGCGCAGCCGCCCCAGCGCCTCGCGCCGCCCCAGGCTGGCAGCGGTCCCGGTGGCCAGCGAGCCCACGGCCAGCGAACCGACCAGACAGGGGGTGCAGGTGATGAGCAGCGCCGCCATGGCCGCGCCGACGACCATGAGCACGTGCGGCAGGTCCGAGCTGGGACTGCCCGCCAGCGGCAGGGGGAAGCGGAAAGTGAGGCTGTGCTCGGGCGCCTCCCTGTCCTGCGGGTCCTTGACGACGACCTCGAACTGGCCCGAGCGCTGCTCGAAGATCGGGCGCCCGCGCATGTCGTAGCGCGGGAAGAAGACCAGGTACGTGTTGTGGTGGGTGGTGAGCTGCAGTGGCCGAGCTGCGGCCGGGTAGGTGACCCCGTCCGCGCGCAGGAAGACGCTGTTGTCGAGCGACAGCGCTCGGATCGTGCCCACGTGCGCGGTCGCGGAGAGCACGAACGCTTGCGCGGTCCGCAGCCTGGGCTCGACCTCGCCCCGGATGCCCAGACGCTCCGCGTACTGCTGCGTGGCCAGGGTAGCGATGAAGTGGACGTCGCAGTCGCGCCGCAGGCAGCCCTCCACGTCGGTGGCGCTGATCGTGCCCGCCTGTTCGCCAAGCTCGGGCCACGCGCTCAAGCGGTAGCCCACCACCAGCAGCGCGAGCGCGAAGACCGCTCCCGCTGCCAGGGTGAGTGCTGGGCGCTTCTGGACGCGCTGACCTGCTGCCAGCATGGTGATCCCCTCCTTATCTTTGGGAAACAGACACAGCGCGACGCCACGGCAACGGAAGCTTGCCGGCCCACCACGCGTTCAGGACCAACAGCGCCCCGGCCACGCTGAAGAGCAGCGAGCCCACGTTGGGGAAGTGGTACGTCTGGATCTTGCCGAGGGTCAGGATGCCGACGATCGGCGGGGTGAAGGAGTCGAAGTAATGCAACGGCCGCTCGGGGTCCAGGCTGTGGCCGAAGAGGTACAGGGTGTACTGTCCCCAGATGCCCAGGACGCCCAGCACCAGCCAGGGATACAGGGCGGCCAGGGCGAGCCAGCGCTTGCTGGCCGCGGTCGCCAGGCCCAGGACGCCCGCGGCGAGGATCGCCGCCGGGAAGAGCTGGAAGAACGGCTCCGGCACCGGAGGCGGAACGTGTACGCCCACCAGCCTGCCCACCCGGTTCCACTCTTCGATGTCGCCCTCGTACTTGAAGGGATACAGTTGGAGCGTCAGGGTCTTTTCCGGATAGGTGGGTGCTTTCATCGCCGCCGTCCAGTAGGGGAAGATCAGCGAGACGGCGAAGAGCGCTGCCGCGCACAGGGCCAGGAGCCATTGGTGTTTCATCGGACGCCCTCCTCTCTGGTCTGGACCCCTGCCGTGTGCGGCAGGGGTCCAGACCGTTCTGTCTCCGCCCGGCCGCTCAGGAGGCCAGGTGGGTCTCCTTGTCCGGCGTCCAGTCGGCCTGGGGGACGACGATCGCCCGCCCGCGCATCTCCATGTGCAGCTCGCTGCAGAACCAGATGCAGTAGAACCAGTGGACGCCCGGCTTGTCAGCCACCCACTCCACGTCTTTCACCTCGCCCGGGTCGAGCGAGACGGAGAGGTTGTAGCCGTCCAGGGCGAACCCGTGGCTGATGTCCATCGCCGTCTCCTGGCTGACCAGGCGGGTCTTCACCTTCCACCCCTCGGGCACGGTGAAGGCGTCCGGGGTGAAGAAGGAGCGGACCACGGTCATGTGTACCCGCACTTCCCTGGCGGCGTAGTCGTATTCGACCCGCGGCTTCTCCGCCGCCACCGCCCGCGCCTCGGTGTAGGTCGTCTTGACCCGGGGCGCGACCAGCGAGGCCGGGATCGCCTGGGAGTAGTGCGTCTCCGGACCCAGCGGCATCTGGTCGATCAACTGGGCCGGCACCTGCTCGATGTTGTACAGCTCGTGGTTCTCGCTCTCCAGCGGGCCGTGGGGCAGGAAGGTGTCCTTGGTCAGCTTGTTCATGGAGATGACGTACTTGCCGTACGGCTGGGCCGTGTCGCCGCCCGGCACCAGCAGGTGCCCGACGCTGAAGTGGGCCGGCAGCACGTCCACCACTTTCCAGGGCTCCTTGTTGTGCAGCCTGGTGTAGGGCTCGCCCAGCGGCACCTTCTTGATATCGGAGTCCACGAAGAAGCCGACGTAGGCGTAGCCCTGGTTGTCGAACTCGATGTGGGTGGGGCCCATGCCCAGATCCATGGTGGCGGCGCGCACCGCGTCCGGATCCAGGATAGGGATGCCGAAGTCGTCGCCGATAAAGCGCTTGTTCTGGATCGCCTCCAGCGTCTTCTCGAAGTCGATGGCGACCACGAGCGTGGTGGCCTTCCCGGAGGTCATCACGTACTTGCCGGTGGGCGAGATGTCGATGCCGTGGGGGTTGAGCGGGATCGGGGTGACGTACACCTCCACGTCCTTCCACGACACCACCGGCACGTCCGGCGCCTGCTTCGTGGTCACGTACTTCCCGTCGGCCACCGCCTTGCGGATGCTGGCGATGTTCCAGAAGAAGGCGTAGTCGTGGTCGCGTGCGAACATCGGCACGGCCGAGAGGGCCCGCTCGGTGTTGTACGAGGTGCTCACGATCCAGCCATCGCTCTTCCCCCAGCCGATCCGGACCATGTCGAAGCCCCACGGGCCCCAGACCTGCCAGGCGTTGCTCATCGCGCCGTCGGAAGCGATGTTGACGCCCGAGAAGGCACCCACGTAGGGCCCCTTCAGCAGGTCGACGGTGAGACCCAGGTGCTGGGTGATAGCTGGATCCGGCACCTGCTCGTGCTCGAAGTTCTGGACGAGCAGGTCGGAATTGGGGCTGACGCTCAGGCCGTGGTCTCCGCCGTTGCCGTTGGGCAGCCACAGGATCTGCCCGGTGCGGAAGGTATCCAGGTCCACGCGGGCGATCCTGGGGTGCAGCTTGTCGTTGATGAACAGCCAGCGGCCATCGTAGACGCCATTGGTCCTGCTCAGCGACGGATGGTGCGTGTCCCCGCGGGTGACCACCTCCTCGGTCCACGGGTTGGTCAGCATCTTGCGGACCTTCGGCTCCTCCGGGGTCCAGCCCCAGGCCTGGTCGGGATTGAAGATCGGGATCTCCGAGAGGTACTTCATGGACGGGACGCCGTAGACGTAGAGCCCGCCCTGCTGTCCACCGCTGGCGAAGACGTAGAACTCGTCGGTCCTGGCCCAGTACTGGTGGGGCAGCGGGTAGGGCCGCTGGTAGGCGCCCGACGACGCCGCGCCGCGCGCGCTGGAGGGCAGCACCACCCCGAAGACGAGCGTGCCCAGCAGGAGGCCCACCAGCAGGGCGCCGACCACTTTCGGAGTGAGCACGCCCTGGACCAGGGGGCTCGATTTCAAGGCCATGATCACAACCTCCCCTGCGCCTCTACTGCGCTGCCTCAACGATCAGCTTCCCCTGCATCGCATGGTGGTAGGGGCTACAGAAGACCACACACTCGAAGGGGAACTCCCCGGCCACCGTTGCTTTGAAGGTCACCTCTTTGGTCACGCCCTTGCGGATGCCGGTCACCCACACGTCGTACGGACCGAGGATCTGGAAACCGTGGCCGCTGAACTCCTTGAGCCCCACCGAGCCCTGGAGCTCCGGCAGGTCGGCCAGGCCGTCGTCCTGGCCGTGCAACCGCAACGTCACCACCTGCCCCTGCTTGACCTTGATCTGGGTGGGGACGAACACCGGGCGCATGACCTGGATGTCGATCGTAACGTCCGGCGCGCCCAGGCTCGCTTCGGGCGCGCCCACGTTGATGGACGCTGCCTGCCAGGTGCCCGGCGCCCGTTTGAGCCCTTGAACGGCGGCGCCGCCCACTGTGGCCACAGCCGTCGGCTGTGGCACCCGAGTGGCGAGCACCACGTAGACGGCCGCGCCGATCACCAGCACCCCCAGGACGATGGGCGCCAGCCAGGCCTTCATCGGTGACCTCCTCTCCCTCTCCCCACCAGGGGGCTCTCACTCGCACTCATTGCCTGCCCACCCCACTTCCCTGTCTCGCGGCTCGCTCCGCCGTGATAGAGATGAATAGGACCATGTTGCTAGCATCCCTCCCCGGCGCGGCCCGTGCCACCTCCGCCGGGGTAGTCGTACTCCCTATCCGCGGGGTAGTCCTGCCACTAGCCCATCAGGTAGTGGGGCCACTACCCGTTGGGGTGGCCTGTGTAGGGGAGGTCACGGGATACAGGGGGCTGGGGGCTGGCGAGGGGCGAGCTGGGGTGTTCGCTGCCAGCGGTCCGTGACGGACTGTGCTGGACATGGGGTAGAGTAGGAGACTGGCGCGGTGGCTCTTGGGTCCGG
>JACQUR010000494.1 GCA_016210245.1 Chloroflexota bacterium | reverse complement strand
CCACCGGCGCCTGTGCCACCGGCGCCTGTGCCACCGGCGCCTGTGCCACCGGCGCCTGTGCCACCGGCGCCTGTGCCACCGGCGCCTGTGCCACCGGCGCCTGTGCCACCGGCGCCTGTGCCACTGGCGAGGCATTCGGCATAGACCGGCGTCCGCCACTGTGAGTAGCGCTCGTCGCGCCCACGCACGAGGTCGTGGTAGAGCTGTTCGACCTGCCGGGTGACCGGGCCAGGCGTGCCATCGCCCAGGCGATAGGCGTCCACTTGGCCGAGGGGCGTGATCTCGGCCCTGGTGCCGCAGCAGAAGACCTCGTCGGCTACGTACAGCTCGGTGCGGTCGACCTCGCGCTCCACCACCTCCAGGCCGAGCACCTCCCGGGCCAGCCGCAGCACCGTGGCGCGGGTGATGCTCTCCAGGATGCCGCTGGTGACCGGGGGGGTGATGAGCACGCCGTGGCGCATGATGAACACACAGGCGTTCGCCGCCTCGGCCACCTTCCCGCGCTCGTTGAGCAGGATCGCCTGCTCGCAGCCCCGGTCCACCGCTTCGAGCAACGCGATGCGGCTGTTCTGATAGTTGGAGATGGCCTTGGTGCGCGGGCTCATCACGTTGTCCGCGAGCCGGGTCCACGAGGTGACGCACGCCCGGATGGCTCGGCCGCTGCCGAGGGACGAGCGGAAGGGAAAGGTACGGATCAGGACATTGGTGGGCTGGTCGAGCAGAGTCCCGAACCCGGTGGCCTGGCCGTGGTAGGCGAGCGGGAAGATGTAGGTGTCCGTGGCCGCCTGGCAGACACGCAGCAGGTGCAAGGAGGCGTCGACCAGTTGCTGGGGAGTGAAGGGGGCCTGCATGCGCATCAGCCGCATGGAGGCCGCCAGGCGCTGGTAGTGCTCGTCCAGTTGCCAGGCGTACAGTCCCTGCCGCTCCGGGTTCCAGTAGGCCTTGATGCCCTCGAATACGCTGGCCACGGTGCTCCAGCCCAGGGATGAGGCGTGGATGGTGGCCTGGTCCCAGGGGACCAGGTGCCCGTCCATCCAGATGTAGGGGGCGGTTGGTTGCGGCGTCATGGGGTACTCCCGAATGGCCAGGGATCAGTAGGTGTTGACAATAGCAGAGGCAGCAACACTTGTCGAGTCACAGCCGCGTGCGGGCCTTGAGCTCCAGGTAGGTGTTGACTACGGCGGGGGTGAGGCGCTCGGCGGCAACGTCGAGGGTGACCACACCCCGCTGGCGCAGGGTGGCCAGCACCTGCTGACGCTCATCCAGCAGCCGTTGCGCCACCGCCCGCTCGTAGACCGCCTGCGACCCGCTGGCCGGCCGAGCGGCCGCGGTGGCCAGCACCGGGTCGGCGATAGTGACGCACACCGGCAGGTGGTGGCGCGCGGCGCGGGCCAGGTGGCCGAGCAGCGCGGCGCAGGCCTCCGGCTCGGCCAGGTCAGTGAACAGCAACAAGAGCGAACGCTTGAGCTGGCGCCGCGCCAGGTCATGGAAGGCGCGCCCGAAGTCCGGCTCCACACGCTGGGGGTGCAGGTTGTAGAGCGTCTCCAGGACGAGGGAGAACGAGCGGCGCCCGCGCCGCGGCGGCAGGTAGGCCAGGACGCGGTCGGCGAAGGCGAGCAGCGCCACCCGGTCCCCGCGCTGGCTGGCCACGTAGGCGACCAGCAGCGCTGAGTTCAGAGCGTGGTCCAGCTTGGTCAGGTCGCCGGCCTGGGCGGCCATGAGCCGTCCGGCGTCGAGCATGATGACGACGTTCTGGCTGCGCTCGGGTTCGTATTCGATGGAGACGGGCTTGCCGCGCCGCGCCGTGGCCTTCCAATGGATGCGCCGGTAGTCGTCATCCGGCAGGTACTCCCGCAGACGCTCGAACTCGGTGCCCGTGCCGTGCAGGCGGGCCTGGCGCAGCCCGGCCTCGTGCAGAGCGCCCCGCCGGGCAAGCAGATCGTACTTCCGCACCTCCAGCAGGTTGGGATACACCCGCACCGGGTCGGGGGACTCGAAGCTGACCTGGCGCAGGAACAGACCCAGCGCGCTGCGGTAGCGCAGGTTGAGGGCGCCAAAGCGGTAGTCGCCCCGCTGGCGGGGGACGAGGTGGTAGGTCAGCTCGGCCTGGCCCAGTGGCGGCAGGGCCAGCGACAGCACGGCTGCGTCGGCAGCCATGGCGGGCGGGTACTCGTCGCGCACCCAGAGGCGCGCCGAGCGCGGGCTGGCGCTGGCCAGGTGGAGGCGAATGGGGTTGGCCGCGCCGAGGGAGAGGCGTGGCTCGTGCTGGCGCCGAGCCGTGAAGGCGCCGGGCGGCGGGGTGTGCCGCCAGTCCACCGCCAGCGCCACCAGCGCCGCGGCGATCCAGGTCGGAAACAGCGCCAGGGCCGGCGGCCAGAGGGCGCTCAGCCCGAGCGGCAGCGCTGCGCCCAGCAACAGACCCAGCAAGCGGCCGGTCGGGATCATCGTCCTGCCCCGGCGTACGCCAGGGCCAGCTCGAAGTACGCCCTGGCCTCGCGCGCCACGTGTACCGCCCGGGCGGGCGGGAGGCCGGGCTCGGCCAGGCGGAGGCCGAGCACCTTGCCGCGCACGTAGGCCCGGTAGCACTTGTAGAAGTCGAGCAGCCGCGGTAGCTCGCCATCCCCACTGGCGCGGACGTAGGCCTCGACGAAGGCTGCCGCCAGGTCCGGGCGCCCGTAATGGTCGAGGTCCATGGCCAGGAACGCTACTTCCGCCGCCACGTCCGCGCACCGGAAGCGGGCGTTGAATTCGAGACAGTCGAACAGGTGCAAGCGGCGTCCCTCGACGCAGATGCTGGCCGCGTGCAGGTCGCCGTGCCCCTCGCGGATGCGCCCGCTGGCGACACGCCGCTCCAGGAAGGTGGCCTGCCCGGCGAGGAAGCGCTCGATGGAGGCGGCAATGGCGGCACGGATCGCGGCCGGTAGGATGGGCTCCGCGAACGCCGCGGTCTGGGCAAAGTTCTCCTCCCAGTTGGCCCGCACCGTGGCCGGGCTGCCGTACTCGTCCACGCCGGGCCCGGTGGCCGCGGCGGCGTGGAACCGCGCCAGGCGAAGCGCGATGCGCCCCATCAACCGCGCGTCCACCGCGCCACGGGCGAGCAGGTTGGGCAGCATTCCCGCCTCGGGGAGGCGGCGCATCCAGACCGCGGGTTCCACCAGCCGCCCCGGCCCGCCGACGAAAAACGCGCCCTCGCGCTCGACGAGTTGCACGACTCCCAGGTACACGTCCGGGCAGAGTCGCCGGTTCAGCCGCACCTCGTCCGCACAGGCGGCGGTGCGACGCTCCAGCGTGGAGAAGTCCAGAAAACCGAAGTCGACCGGCTTCTTGACCTTGTAGGCGTAGGGCCCGGCCAGCACGACCCAGGAGATGTGGGTTTCGTGCAGGCGCAGGCTACCGGCCGGGTGGGGATACGCACCCGGCTGCAGGAGCGCCCGGATCAGTGGCGGCAGGTCGTCAGTGGTCAGTGGTCAGTGATCAGTGGCCAGTGGTTAGGGGTCAGGGATCAGTAGTATTCTAGCGCGCCGATGGGCCACCGACCACTGATCCCTGGCCCCTGGCCCCTGGCCACCGGTCACTGACCACTGGCCACTGGTCACTAACCACCAGCGCCTGACCACCCCACAGGGTGGTCAAGAAACCACCCGAGCGGTTGTGGCAGGGCAGCGGACAGATACGTATGCTTGACACCGGGAGGACGCCGCCCGAATCGTCCACGGAGGGAGCCCATGAGGCACGACCGATCGGCAGCCGGCTCACATCCGCTGGTCATCCAGGACCCACCGTTCGTCCAGGCGCTGCTGGCCGAGCCTCGCCTCTTCGCCTGGCTCTGGCTCCCGATCCGAGTCTACCTGGGCTGGCAGTGGCTCGAAGCGGGCTGGGGCAAGCTCCAGAGCCCAGCCTGGATGCAGGGCGGCGCCGCGCTCAGGGGCTTCTGGGAGCAGGCCCTGCAGACCGACCTGGGCGCCACGGTCGCCAACGACTGGTACCGTGCTTCCGTCCAGTTCCTGCTGGACACCCAGAGCTACACCTGGCTCGCCCAACTCATCGCCAATGGCGAGGTGCTGCTCGGGATTGCTCTCATCCTGGGCATGTTCACCGGCCTGGCTGCCTTTGGCGGCGCGCTGCTCAACTTCGACTTCGCGCTAGCGGGCAGTGCCGCGACCAACCCGGTGTTGTTTGCGCTGGCTATCTGGCTGATGCTGGCGTGGAAGACCGCGGGTTGGTGGGGCCTGGACCACTGGCTGCTGCCTCTGCTGGGAACGCCCTGGCAGGACCGCGTGGGGGAGCCCCAACCGAGCCCTGCGTTGATCCGGCCGAGCGCCCCGGCACAACTCTGGCGGTGAGCAAGCCCCCGCCCTCTCCCTGCCTCCCCCGCTCGCCGCGCCCCCCCAAAGGTCTGGTACAATAGCTGCGGCAGGCGCTGGTGAGGCGTCAGCAGGGAGAGGCGCGGGTGAGCAGTTCCGTCCTGGTGCTCAATCAGAACTACGAGCCGCTGAATGTCTGTAATACGCGCCGCGCCCTCGTCCTGGTCGACGGCGGGAAGGCGGAGGTGCTGGAGCATGCCTGGGGCATGGTCTGCTCGCCTAGCCGCGCCCTGCCCCGGCCGTCGGTCATCCGCCTGGTCTACCTG
>JACQUR010000493.1 GCA_016210245.1 Chloroflexota bacterium | reverse complement strand
GGCGTAGGTGGCCTGGGCTGCGCCCAGCCACTCCGCCAGCCCAGCGGGCACCTGGCCGGTCGCGCCGTCGGACGACTCCTCCCCGCACAGCACCAGGTCGACCCCGCCGATCTTGCGGATGCCGGCCGCCAGGGTGAGGCTGGTGGGCAGCGAATCGGCGCCACCGAAGGCGCGGTCGCTGAGCAGATAGGCGTGGTCGGCGCCCACACCCTCCAGCACCTGGAGGTACGGCTCGGCCATGGGCGGGCCCATGGAGAGCAGCACCACCTCCCCCCCGTGGCGGTCGCGCAGCTCGAGCGCTGCCTCGAGCGCGTTCATGTCGCACGGGTTGATCTCCGAGCGCACGTTGGCGCGGACCAGGGTGCGGGTGGCCTCGTCCACCCGCACCTCTTCCGGCTTGGGCACCACCTTGGCACAGACGACGATGCGCAAGCCAGGGGTGCGAGCATCACCATTGGAGCGAGCTGTCATATTGTCCTACCCACGCGCTGGGGTTGCGGGGCGCGCGCCGCGGAGCTGGTCCAGCAGCGGCGGGAGCACCCGCTTGAAGTCGTCGACGACGCAGTAGTCGGCATCCTCGAAGATCGGCGCCTCCGGGTCAGTGTTGATGGCCACGATGGTGCCGGCCTCCTTGATCCCGACCGTGAACTGCATGGCCCCGCTGGCGCCGCAGACTACGGCCAGGTCCGGACGGGTGACGATGCCCGTCTGGCCGATCTGCCGTTCGCGCCCGAGCCAGCCCTCGTCCACCACCACGCGGGTGCCGGCGATCTCGGCGCCCAACTCGGCCGCCAGTTGCTTCAGCAGGCTGAAGTCGCCCATCACCCCGCGACCGCCGATCACCAGCGCCCTGGCCCGGGTCAGGTCGATCTGCGGCTCGATCACCCGCTCCAGGACCTCCACCTCCAGGTCGGCTGGGTCGAGGGTCACCGCCAGCGCCTCGATCCGCCCCGCCCGCGCCGGGTCGGGCTCCGGGCGGGGGAAGATGCCGGGGCGGACGGTGGCCATCTGCGGGCGGTGGAGCGGGCACTTGATGGTGGCCAGCACCCCACCGCCGAAGCCGGTCGTCTGGCCCAGCAGCAGCCCGGTTTCGGGCTCCAGCTCCAGGCCGGTGCAGTCGGCGGTCAGCCCGGTGCGCAGGCGGACGGCCAGTCGGCCGGCCACGTCGCGCCCGTCGGGGGTAGCGCCCAGCAGCAGAATGCTGGGCTTGTGGGCCACGGCCGCCTCGGCCACCACGCGGGTGTACGGCTGGGTGGAGTAGCGCGCCAGGCGCTCGTCCTCGGCCAGCAGCACTACGTCAGCGCCATGGGCGATGGCCTGGCGCGCGGCCTCCGCCACCTGCCAGCCCACCAGCACCCCCGTCAGCTCGACCCCGAGCTGGTCAGCCAGGGCGCGAGCCCGGCCCAGCAGCTCGATCGAGACCCCTTCTAACTGGCCGGCGGCGCACTCCAGGTACACCCACAGGCCCCTGGCTTCTTCGGCTGGATACAACGGTTGGATCACGATGCGCTCCCCGCCGCGGTCTTCGAGTGCTGAGTGCTGAGTGCTGAGTGCTGAGTGGACGAGGCTTCGACTTGGGACTGCGCGACCGCGGCCATCCGGATGAGCTCTGCCACGTCCAGCACCTTCATGCCGCCGCGGACGCCGCGCGCGGCGTCCTCGAGGCAGGTGATGCAGTGGGGGCAGGCGGTCACCAGCACCTCCGCTCCGGTCTGGGCCGCCTGGTCCACCCGCAGGTCGGCGAAGCGCTCGCCGGCCTTGGTCTCCATGAACATACGCCCTCCGCCGCCGCCGCAGCACAGGCCCAGCTCGCGGCTCTCCTCCATCTCCACCAGCTCCAGGCCAGGGATGGCGGCCAGCAACTGGCGCGGGGCCTCGTACTCGGCGTTGTGGCGGCCCAGGTAGCAGGGGTCGTGGAAGGTGGCCCGCAGCGGGACCGGCCGCTCCAGGCGCAGGCGCCCGGCTTGCAGGAGCTGGAGCAGGTACTGGGTGTAGTGCAGCACCTCGGTCGTCTCGCGCAGGCCCGGGTGCTGGTTGCGGAACATGTCGAAGCAGTGGGGCGAGGTGGTGACCAGGCGGGCCACGCCCGCCTCCTTGAACCGCTTCGTGTTGCTCTCGACCAGCAGCTCCAGGTAGTCGAGCTGGCCCAGGCTGCGAGCGGGATCGCCGCAGCAGGGCTCGTCGTCGCCCAGGGTACCAAAGCCGACCCCGGCCATCTGGAGCGTCTCGGCAACGGCCCGGGCTACCTTGCGGATGCGCGGGTCGTAGCTGCCGGTGCAGCCGACGTAGTACAGCGCCTCGTCGGTCGACTCGAAGCGCTTGACGTTCAGGCCCTTCGCCCAGTCGGAGCGGCGCGAGGGGGGCTGGCCCCACGGGTTGCCGTCCCAGTGCAGGTCCCACAGCACGGTGCTGAGGCCTGCTGGCGCGGCGCGGTCCTGCCAGGCCAGTTGGCGCAGGGGCAGGATGACCTCCGAAACCTGCACGCCGCGCGGACACAGCGCCTGGCAGGCGAGGCAGGTGGTACACAGCCACAGCTCGTCGCGCTGGCCGTCCAGGCCGAGCTGCGCGCGGTGCATCACCTTGCGGAGGTTGAGTGGCTCGTCGCGCACCAGCCCCCAGGGACAGGTGGCGGTGCAGACGCCGCACTGGAAACACGCCGCGGCCGCGCCGTGGGTGGCCTGCGCCACCCGCTCCCACAGGTCCAGGTCCAGGTCGAGTACGGATGTGCCGTTCGCGCTCACGCCTTGCCTCCCGCGCCGCTGCCCACGAGAGCCTGCTTCTTGACCACCTCGTGCATCTCGCGCAGCCTGGTGGCGAACAGCTTGCCCTCGGAGGCGGAAACCCACTGCAACTGCAGCCGCTCGGGCGCGATGCCCTTCTGGGCGAAGCGCCGCTGCCAGAAGTTGAAGCGCTTGAGCGTCTGCTGGTTGGCGTTGATGTAGTGGCAGTCGCCGATGCGACAGCCGGTCACCAGCACCGCCCCGGCCCCGCGCTCGAAGGCGCGGGCGAGGAACTTCTCGTCCACGCGCCCGGAGCACATGGTGCGGATCACCCGCGAGGAGGGCGGATACTGCAGCTTCTCCACGCCCGCCTGGTCGGCGCCAGCGTAGGAGCACCAGTTGCAGGCGAACACCAGCACCTTCTCCTCGGCGTTGCTGGCCAGGGCGGCGTCGATCTGAGCCAGGATCTGCTCGTCGGTGAACGACGGCATCTCGATCGCCTCGAAGTTGCAGGTGGAGGCGCAGGTGCCGCAGCCCTGGCAGGCGGCGTCGATCACCTGCGCGATGCCCCGGGACTTGCCCTCGTAGGGCTGGGTCATCACGATCGCGTTGAAGGGGCAGACGCGCACGCAGATGCCGCAGCCGGTGCATGGATCGGCGT
>JACQUR010000492.1 GCA_016210245.1 Chloroflexota bacterium | reverse complement strand
GTCAGCGACTTGCCGGAGCCCTGCGTGTGCCAGATCAGGCCGGTGCGTTCTTGCGCATCAACAGGTTTGCCGACGAGCGCCACCGTGCGGTCCACGATGTCGTTCACCGCCTCGAATTGCTGGTAGCGCGCGATCTTCTTCGTCGTCTTCCCCCTCTTCGTTTCGAAGACGACGAAGTGCTGGAGGAAGTCGAGCACGTGGCAGGGTTTGAGGCGCAGCAGACCCTTGACGGGTGTTTCGAGCGGGTCGTCGGGGTTGTCCGCTTCCGGTTCGTTCCACCAGCCCTTCTTCTCGGGGTAGAGGCTGAGCCAGCGGCCCCACAGGTCCAGGTGTCGCTCGATGTCGTCCTTGCTCGCGTCGTGAAAGAGCACCGTGCCGTAGCGAAACTCATCCTCATCGGCGGCGACGCAGAAGACGTTGGGCGTGAGCATCAGCGGCGCCTGGCGCTGGTAGCGGTGGACCTGGTGGACCGCCTCCCGCCAGTCCTTCCTGCTGGCGATGTAGCTCTTGTACTCGGCGATGACAAGCGGGATGCCGTTGACCAGCAGCACAGTGTCCTCGCGGCACTGCTTCACGCCTTGCACGCGGTACTGATTGGTGGCGGTGAAGTCGTTGAGATGCTGCCGCGCGGGGTCAAACTCGATGAAGCGAACCGTCCTCGCGTCCTCGCCGGGCACCAGCGCCACCTTCACGCCGTCGCGCAGCCGATCCAGCGTCTCGCGATTGGCCGTCAGCTTGTCTGGGTGGGCCATCGTCTTGCGCAACGCGGCCACCGCCAGCCGCGCCTGCGCCTCGGTCTTAACCTCGGGATTGATCCGCAGGATGGCCTCGACCAGCAGCCTCTCCACCAGCGGGTCTTCCAGCGGCCGTTCGAACGCCGCCATGGCTGCGTCGTCGCGGTACGTCCAGCCGAGGCCTGTATTGCCAGGCTGGGCGCTACCGTGGCCGGAAAGCCACTGGATCACGGGGAGTTCGACGTAGCTGGCTTCGCTCATGACGCGACCAGTACTTCCACCCGCTGAGGGGCAAGCCGAACCGTGCCGGTGAGGAGATCGCGCATTAGGGATTTCTTGAGCTGCTCCAGGCTCCGCTGCCTAGTAACCAGAGCCTCGAGATGCTGTCGCTGCTTCGTAGCAACCTCAGCGATTGCGCGCTGCTCCGGATCGGGCGGGATGGAAATCACGAGCCGCTTAAGCATTCGCTGGTTGATGGTGTTCAACCCGGAGCTCGTGGCGCAGTGGGCATTCCAATAACGTTGGGCATAGGTGGAGTTCAGCCACAGGCAGCCGAAACGAGGGAGTACATTACCACAGGCTCGGAGCCGGAATAGGTGATTCTGGAACGTTAGCCCGCTCGCGTCGTGCCTGACCCTGGCACAGCGGCCGATCTGCATTCGGTCTGCGTGACCTTCGACCACAAGTAGGTCATCAACGGCAAGTACTCGCGGTGCGAATTCGGCATCGCTCGCCTCAAGTTCCTGGATGTCGTCGAGCAGAAGGGTCTCGCGCTGAACGTTCGCGACCCGCAGATAGCTACGCTTCCGGTAGCGCGGCCGGCGCTCCTCGTTCAACGTGAAACCGGTCTGCAACGCGAATTCAGTGCCGACTGTGCTCAGCCTCCATGCGGCCGGAAGAAGCCCCAGCGGGGTCCGCGCGAACATCTCCGGTGCCCGGGACGGATCGCGGACAAGCCCGTTCTGGTCCACGCCGAGCGTCAGCAGGTCATTGAGCAGACTCGCTCGGACCTCGCGCGCTCGCTCGACCGCCGACCGCGCGCATTCAACCGCCGCGTCTACAGCATCAAGGACGCGGGTGATCGCGGCTTGCTCGTGAAGTTCAGGGATCGGGACCGGTAAGGAACCGATGGCTCGCATGCCCAGTCCGAATCGGATTACTCCTGTCGCGTGGCGCAAAAAGTGACGCTTCGCCGCCTCGCTCTGGAGGAAATGGCCAAGGAAACCCGAGTCAATGTCGCCGTTCGGTCGGATCATGGCCAGATGGTAGCCGCAAACAGTGTTCGGAAGATCTTCCACCACAACCGCAGGAATCCCGATGTCATCGGGGGTTTCTGAATCCTTTGTGATCAGCACGTCTCCCTTACGAAGTTGAAAGCGAGCGATCTCGCCGGCCGTTGCAGACCCCGCTGCGAGCTCAATTGAGCGATCCAGGCGCCTATTCCTATACACATCCAGGTAATTGCATAGGTAAATGCTCGCCTCTCCCGGAATGATGTGTTTGTCCACCCCGCTGAGCGAGATGCTGCTGATGTTCCCCAGCGCCGCAGCACACCATTCGTTACGCAAGGTAACCGGCCTGTCTGAGTAGCTGTGAAAGGGCGGCTTGCGCCTCGCGCATCGTGTCCTCCGCATCACCAAGTGCCTTCAGTGCATCGCCCACCTCCACCCGTCGCTCCGGCTCGAAGGTGTCGATGTAGCGCGGGATGTTGAGGTTGAATTCGTTCTCCTCAATCTCTCCGAGGCTGACGACACGGGCATGCTTGAGCAGCTCATCAGCGTCGGCATAGATGGCGACCAGTTCCTCACCCACCCTGATTACGTCCTGGCGATCGTCCTCAGCACGGCGGCGGCCCTCGGCGATGCGCTGGTCGCGCTCCGCGATCTTGGCGGCGGGTTTTCCGCGCTGCTTCTCAAGTTTGGCGAGCTTCGCTTCGGCGGCAGCTCGTGCCTTCGTCGTAGGCGCGGCGTCGCGCTCGGCCTGGGCGTCGCGAATCTCCCCGTCGAGCGCGGCCAGCTTCTCGGCGTGCGGCTCGTACTCAGACACGAGGCGACCCACTTCGTCCTCCTCGCGCTGGGTGATCAACTCGCGAATTCGCCTGCTGTCCTGGGCGACGAGTCCGGGCACCTTCGATGGGTCGCCATAGGCGTGGTAATGCACGAGGATCCGCATCACGTCCTGGGGCCGCAGTTCGTTCTGGGCTGACAACTCGCGGTAGTGCCGAGCGGCATAGACGAGCAGCACCTGGTCGCGCCGCGCAGCGGGGCGCTCCTTGCGCAGGATGACGAGGCAGGCGGGCACGCCCGCGCCATAGAAGACATTCAGTGGCAGCGAGATCACGGCGTCGATGAGTCGCGCATCGAGCAGCGCCCGCCGGATGACGTGCTCGTCATCCGCCTTACGGCGCTTCATTTTGGGATTGCCATCGTCATCGAATTCCCCGGTTTCTTCCTCGACCTCCGGCTGGCCGCGGAAGAGCACGCCCTGGGGGCAGACGATGCCGGCGCGCCCGGTACCCGCGAGCGACGCGAGGATGTGCAGGATGAAGGCATAATCGCCGTATGCGGCGGGCGGCGACCGGAAGGCCGTGCCGCGTCCGAACCGGCCAAACGAGTCCTTGTAGCCCTCCTTGCCGAAGATCTCCTGCTTCAGCTTCTCCTTTTTCTTCTTGTCGTCGGTCTGCTGTTCCGGCTTCAGCCACCAGAACTCGTCTGAGAAGGGGAAATTGGCGAGGACGAGTGAGAACTTCTTGACGCGCCCATCCGGCTCGAGGAATTGGGGATCGGTGATGGTGCTCGCCCCGGCCTTGATGTCAGCCTCTAAGCCGTGGAGCACCGAGTTGATCTTGCCGATGGCGGCATTGCCCCAATTCATCTCCTGGCCGAAGTAACGCGCGCGAGTTGCGTGGTGCCCATGTTCGCGGAGGAAATCCGCGGCATGGACCAGCATCCCGCCGCTACCGCAGGTTGGGTCGTACACGGTGTCACCCGGCTGCGGTTCGAGGATGCGCACGAGCGTATCCACGACCTCCGGTGGCGTGAAGAACTCCCCAGCCTTTGCCCCCGCGTCGTCGGCGAACTGCTTGATGAGATACTCGTAGGCCCGGCCCAGCACATCGGGCGGAACGTTCTTGTTCGACAGGTCGTGCTGATCGAAATGCTGAATGAGCGCGTGGACCACCTCGTTGGGAATAAGCGGCTTCCCGCTGCCGTCGGGCGCGGGCTGGTTCCAGTCCACGGTGAAGACGCCGCGCAGCTCCTCGTTGGCATCCGCCACACCCCGCATCGCCCTGGTGAGCGTCTCACCGATGTTGGTGGACGCCGCCTTGACGTCACCCCAGCGAGCGCCTTGCGGGATGCTGAAGCGATGCTCACCCCGCGCACGGAAGACGGCCTTCTGCGCCTCGGTGAACTTTTGCCCCTGCTGCCTTTCCAGCTCGGCGATGGCCTCGTCCGCCTCGTTCTCCCACTGGTCGCAGAGGCGCTTGTAGAACATGAGCGACAGGATGTAGTTCTTATAGTCCTGCCCGGCGGTCTTGCCGCGAAGGATGTTCGCTGCGCCCCAGAGATGGTTCTCGAGCTCTTGAAGAGTGAGTCTCATCTGTCGTGAACCTGATGCATCCTCGATGCGGCGTCTTGTGGCGCTCTTCAGGGCTGTGCCTGTCGTGCTCGAAGTGCAAGCCTTCGGGCAGGCGCCTTCCGCTGTTGGGCCTCTTTGGCTTTGGGCGTCGGCTCGGTCTGCTCCCGCCAACGCATCGCGGGTATTGTAGCATGGGCTGGTGAGCAGCCTGCCGCGGCAGGTTGGGGTTGAGGTGATCGTTCACGGGCGGCCGGGCGGCTTTGAAGACCCCAGTCGGGCGAGGACGCCTTGCCGGGGCCGCAGTGCGCGCGGAGAATCGGCGTTGGAGCGAGGAGAAATCCAGATGGCCGGCTCTGTCCGCAGGGGAGGCGCGGATCTTGGCGCGTCGCTTGACGAACGGATGCATCTTCAGTTCGAAGCAAGGGACGACTATGCCACCATGAAGACCATGTCCGTCGAGGCCCACGTGTGGAACGTCCCCACGGCCATCGGTGGCACCGGCAACGAGGCGTCCGCCGCGCCTACCCTACGGCCCGGAGACGAACGGGACTCTGACACATTCGGGTACGACTCGAGAGTGCTCCTCTTCGCTGGACCTTGTTGGATAGTTGTTCTAGAATCCGGATGGCAGCGCTGTGGTGCATCAGTGCCATATCAACACCTGCGTGGTCGGAGCATGCAGCCGAATCCTACTCAGAATCGCTATGGCAGGCGGCCTCTATTGGCAGGGGCATGCGCTATTGCCGCGGTGCTGCTGACAGGGGCGGTCGTGTGGGCAGGGTCGCAGCTCGTTCAGGGCCTGGGGATCTGGGCATTTCTGCTCACTCCCGGCTGGATCCTCTTCCTACTGAGGATCGTCTACGATCAGTCTGACTGGATGCATGGCAAGGTGCGAGGAGCGGTGGCGTGGATCACCAACCCAACGGTTGGTTGGAGCGGTCAGTTCGTCCTGTACGATCCTGAGAACCCTCGTGCCTTCGATGAAATCCGGGCTCACGTTATGACAGTCTATCCCAGGGTGACTATGCTAGCGGATGATCACGGCAGAGCCGTTCTGTCGCTTCCTTTCGCCCCCGTGGTCCTGGAATCCACTGATCGCCGAAGTCTGGACACACAGCTACTCGCCCTGGATCCGCGTGCTGAGCCACGTCACGACGTTGTGGTCATCGACGTGCCGCAGGCAAGCTCAGGGTATCGCGATGCGGTACATGTCATGGAGCAACATTTGGTGCCCCTCCTAGATCGTTCGGCGGCCATAGCCCGTCCAAGAAAGGCGACCTATGTATTGAAAGCCAAGTTTCCCAACGGCAATCCATACTTCGGCTTGTGTGTCCGCCACCTGCACCCGTCGAGCCGCGTTCGGTTCGAGGTCTCTTTCCAGGAGCTCGTTGGCGGGACAGCCCAGGGTGTGACAGTGAAGGATGATCAACTAACTGTATCCACTAGTGAAGTCGGGGCCTTCTCCGTCCTCGTCCGTCGATACCTCGCTATCGCCTAGCGCGTCCTGCCCGGATACGCCGGAAAAAGGCTCCAGCAGGCTGTTGACGTGGCAAGCGAGTTGGACTGCCCGAGGCTCGTCGGACATATAGAAGAAGATCGCATTCGACTGGGACACGACGACATCGTGCCGGTGGCCGTCGAACTCAACGGCGATCCCGACAGATGTGAGGTCGCCGCTTTCCAAGAATCGCCCGAAGTCATCGCTCCGGTCGACGTTTATCCCCGCGAGACTTGCCGACTGCACATTCAAGATACGTAAGTTGTTGAACCATGCGCGCCGGACTGGCGAGTGGTAAGCTTCCTGGAATGCCTTAACGTCCACGAATAGGCGGCGGTACGCGACTCCGAGTTCTTGCCGGAGTCGACGCAGGGCGCCCTCTGCGACTGTCCTATTGGCTCGTACGTACACGCCGCGGCGGTCGGCCGGCACATACATCGTAAACTCGTAGCGCTCGATGACCGAGTTTACGATCTCCTCTTGGAACCGCCAGTTCTGTCGGGTGTCAGGACCCGCGTAGGCATGTCGCGATCGTTCGTGAATTACGTCTAGTTTCTCAAACCCGCCGCGGCGCCACAGGGCGTTCGGCCTCAACGTGGTATGCGGGGCGCGGTCAACTGTGGGGATGAGGGGCATCGGGCGTACCAATGGCACTGCTAACGCTGAGCCGCCCTCTAGCGAAGGCCAGTTCTCTACATCGAAGTACCGGACCGCGAATGCCGCCTTCGGCGGCGGCTTGCGCCCAGGCATCGGCTCCTCCGTACCCGCATGCTGTGCGATCCTGATGCCGTCTACGCCGGGCAGTAGTCACGTGGCAAGGATGTTGAGCAGAGACGCCACATTCTGCACATCGTGATGTCCCCTATACATAGGCACAAATCCCCGTTTAGGCCTGTCCTGAGGACCTCATGCGTTGTGAATTCGTCTCCAAGGCGGACGCATCGCAGGGCTGCGTCTCGTCCACTTACCCAATACAGCCGGGTTGGCGCCAGTGGCCTCCCCAGACCATCTCACCTCGCTGCCGCCATCGGCATGATCACGTGCGTGTAGGCCGTGGGGTCGCCGCCCCCGGGTTTGAAGACGCCGGGGCTGGAGGGGCCGGTGAGCTGGAGCAGGACCTGGGGGGCGCCGAGGGCCTCCAGCACGTCGCGCAGATAGCGGGCGTTGAACGATACCTGCATGGCCTCGCCGTCCACCGAGGCGTCTACCTCGGCGGTGTTGTCGCCCACCTCGGCCGAGCTGCTGGTCACGATCACCCGCCCGGGCCCTAGCTCCTCCTTCGAGGGCTGCAGCTCGAGGCGCACGATCATGTTGCTATCGCGCGCGAACACGGCCGCGGCGCGCGCGGCCTTCAACAGCTCCTGGGTGTTCATGGCCACGGTGGCCCTGGCGCTGCTGGGGATGATGCGCTGGTAGTCGGGGAACTGGCCTTCGATCAGACGCGAGACGACCTCGGTGCGGTCGAAGCGGAACAGGATCTGATTGCGGTTGGCAGTGGTGGCTATCTCCACCAGGTCGCCCTCTCCATCCGGCAACACCCGCGCCACCTCGGATAGGGTGCGGGCCGGCACGATGACCGAGAGCGGCTCGGGCGGGGCCTCGGCCAGCTCGAGCCGGCGCACGCCCAGGCGGAAGCCGTCGGCCGCAGCCAGGGTGAGCTGCTGCCCCTTGAGGCTGAGCAGCACCCCGGTGAGCGCCGGCCGGCTGTCGTCCTGGGCGGCGGCGAAGACCACCTGGGCAATGGCGGCCTTGAGCGCTCCGGCCTCCACGTTGAAGCCCATCCCGCCACTCACGGTGGGGATGAGAGGGAAGTCCTCGGCCTCCAGCCCGGCGATGTTGGCCTCGAAGCGGCCGCAGCGCAGCCGCACCTTCCGTGAGGCCACGTGCAACTCCATGTCCACCCGCTGGCCCTTGTCCAGCAGGCCCACGTAGTCGGCCAGCAGGCGCGCGGGCAGGGTGATGGCGCCCTCGGACTCGATCTTCGCCCCGATCCAGTAGGTGAAAGCCAGCTCCAGGTTGGTGGCGGCCAGCTTCAACTGCCCCTGGTCGGTGGCGAGCAGCACGTTGCCCAGGACCGGGAGGGTGCTCTTGCTGGCTACCACTCGCCCAACCAGGCCCAGGCCCTCCGCCAGGTTGTCCTGCAAACACGAGAGCTTCATCGACCCCTCTGCCTCCTTGCGCCCGACGATGCCGGGCTCATGATGGCACAAGCCAGCGGGGGTCGGCAATCGGCGCAGTGCTTCCTTACAGGCCCTTGACTCACCCCCTACTGGAGCAGCAGCTCGAAGTTGATCTGGTCGTCGCCGCCGGTCAGGTGCTGGAACAGCCGCTGCGCCCCGTCCAGCACGTCCTCTCCCACCCACAGGGCCAGGAAGGTGCCCAGGGCGAAGCCCACCACCACGCCCACGGTGACGCCCAATCCGAAGGGCTGGCTGGCCAGGACCGGCGCCGCCCCCTCGTACTCGTTCATTGGATGCGCACCACCGGGACCGCCTCGGACCACAGCGCCTCCAGCTCGTAGAGCCGGCGCTGCAGGGGGGCGAAGATATGCACGATCACCTCCCCGTAGTCCAACACGACCCAGCCAGAATCCGGTCGCCCCTCGGTATGCAGCGGCTTGCGCTGCACCTCGCGCCGCAACGTGTCCACGATCTCCCGATTGATGGCCGTGAGCTGGCGCTCACTGGTGCCACTGCAGATGATGAAGTAGTCGGCGATGATCGAGAGCGGGCGGATGTCCAGCATGACAATGTCGCTGGCCTGCTTGTCTTCCGCGATCTCGACGATCTGCTTGGCTAACGCCTGAGAGCTCAGGGGCCTCTCTCCTGCTCGCTAGACTTGAGTGCTTGCTACCCGCAGAAATTATACCATGCTACTCGAAGATCCACGGGTCGGTGGCGCGCTGCCAGGAGACGAGGGCGCCAGGGGCGAACCACAGCGCCACCTCCTGCTCGGCTGTGTCCGGGGCGTCGGAGGCGTGAATCAGGTTGCGGCCAATCTCCAGGGCGAAGTCGCCGCGAATGGTGCCCGGCGCTGCCTGGGCGGCGTTGGTGGCGCCGACGGTGGTGCGGACCACCGCTACCGCCTGGCGCCCCTCGAAGACCGCGGCCACGACCGGCGCGGAGGTAATGTATCCGATCAGCTTCTCGTAGAAGGGCTTGCCCTGGTGGATGGCGTAGTGCTGCTCGGCCAGCTCTGTGGAGACGGCTACCAGCTTCAGCCCCACCAGCTTGAGGCCGCGGGCTTCCAGACGTGCCAGGATGGAGCCGATGAGCCCGCGCTGCACCCCATCCGGCTTGATCAGTACGAGTGTGCGTTCCATGCCGGGGACGATACTGGAGGACACGAGCTTCTGGCAAGGGGTGCAGGGGCGGTGCGTGGCCTATAATGGGCGCAGGACGCAACGCAACCCGCAGTGAAAGGAGCGTGGCAACGTGCAGGCTTATTGCATGAAGTGCAGGGCCACTCAGGAGATGCAGAATCCACAGCAGGTGACCATGAAGAACGGTCGTCCGGCGACACAGGGAACCTGCCCAGTGTGCGGTACCAGGATGTATAAGATTGGGGCTGGGAAGTAGCCGAGCCCGTCTACGCCGACCAGACAGCCAACCATTCGGAGCCGCAAGCACACCCGCGAACTGTCGACGGTGGCCCCTGGCTCAGACCGCGGCGGCGACGGCGATGTGGCGAGCGCGTACCGCGCCCAGCGCGGCAGCCCAGTTGGAGAAGGTGCCCACGGCCTCGACCGACTGGCGACGCTGGTCCTCGGCGTAGACCAGGTAGATCGGGTGCCTTCCAGGCCGATGGATGAGGTAGCGCATGCCTGGCTGCACCTTCAGGGTGCGAGCCTCGCCGGGTTGGAGCTCAAGGACGCTTGCCATCTAGACCTCCTCGGCGCCAGGACGGCGGCTTCGTTTGGCGGAGCGACTGCCTGGCAATCTATCGTACAGCCTGCCGCGCTTCCGCACGATCCGTGCCAGGAGCGCGACCGGCGAAGGTTTCTAAGGAGAAGGGCGCGAAAGATGCGCGCTGCGTATCTTTCGCGCCCTTCTCCTGGTCCTGCATTCCTCAGCCCGGCAGCTCTGCCAGAGCGTCCCAGCCGGCGGCCTCGGACTCGCGCGCGTCCAGCAGGTCGCGCAGGGCCGCCACCAGGTTGTGGACCGCCTGCGCGCTCGCCTCGAGCACGGGCGATCGGAGGCCGCCGCGATCCGCCGCCAGCGCGGCGGCAAGGTCGGAGCGCAGCGCGGCGAGGAAGGCATCCAGGTCGACAATGGCCATGCCCGGCTGCAGCGGCGCGGGCAGGTCGTGGCGGAGCACCTCGAACGCGGCGGTCTGGACGAACTCCTCCAGGTAGCGCAGGTCGCGCTCGAGTACGGCACGGTCCAGCAAGGGAACCTCCAGCAAGGTGGGAAGGTGGCGCTGAGGGCCGCGGGGCCCTCTCCTTCAGCATAGCCGGACGGCCGCCCAGCCAGAAGCGCCCGGGCGCTACAACCGGGTCACAGCCAGCCGACAGGCAGGCAGGCAGCAGGCAGGAGGCGGGTCGCCCCTTGCCTGCCGCCCGTGCCCTTCACCGCGGCCGGGTTTCCAACAGCTTGCGCCAGACCTGCTCGGGCAGTGTGCTCCTGGCCACGTAGCACGCGCCCTCGGGCACGCGCTCGCCCGAGCGCCCTGGGATGAGGTCCTGCTCGGGGTGCGAGAGATCGAAGTACTCCTCGCCCGCGCGGAGCGGTTCGTCGATGGCGCACATGCTGATCTGGTGCAGCTCCTCGTCGGTGAACGATTGGAGCCACTGGAACCGCTGCCTCAGTTTCTCGGCAGTCTTCGTGCGCGCGTTCCTCTGCATGATGCCTCCTCGGTGCTGAGTGCTGAGTCCTGAGTCCTGAGTCCTGAGTCCTGAGTCCTGAGTGAGGTCCTCACTCAGGACTCAGCACTCAGGACTCAGCACTGACGTCAGGACTGACGCTAGTGGCCCGAATGCCCCTCGTGCGGCATTGGCCGATGGAGGGTAATGCAACTCGGGCGGGTCTGGGTCGCTTTGGGCAGGCTCACCGTCAGGATCCCGTTGGAGAAGCTGGCGTTCGCCCGCTCGGCGTCCACCGGCATCGTCAGGTCGACCTCTCGCTCGTAGGGGCCGTAGTGCCACTCGTGAGCCAGGTAGCGGCGGTTGGTCTCCCCGCCGCGTAGCTTGGCCCGAAGGACCAGCCGCCGGTCGGTACACTCGATTTCGATGTCCTCGGGTAACACGCCCGGCAGCGGCACCTGGAAAACCAGGTCATCGTCCGCGTCGTAGGCGGTCAGCGGCACAACCTGGACCTCCCCCAGTTCCATCTGGGCGAACGCAGGCGAGGGCCGTTTGCCGGTCTGAAACATGGCACCGCCGAAAGGGCGGCGACGCTGTGCAGTCATCTTCGCTCACCTCCCGGCCAGCGCATAGCAGAGCGCGTGCCGCTTTGGGCTGGACCTCTCCCCCCGGGCCCGGACCTAACCCCCCGGCCCCCTTCCCTGGCAGGGAAGGGGGAGTCGCTCCGCCCGCTGGTCGTCTCCCCCTTCCCTTGTCGGTAAGGGGGCCGGGGGGTTCGGTCCGGGCCCCGGGGGGTAGGTAGACCCCTTGCAGACCAGTGCCTCCCGGTCTATGGTGGAAGTAGGTGGTCCAACTGACATCATGGCAAAGGAGACCCAGATGGCTGCTGCAGGAGGGTACGCCAATCCGAGCGCGCTCGTCTCGACCGATTGGGTGGCCGAGCATCTCAATGACCCGAAGGTCCGCCTGATTGAGGTCGACGTCGACACCACCGCCTACGACCAGGGGCACATCCCCGGCGCGGTGGGGTGGAACTGGAGCACGCAGCTCGAGGACCAGGTTCGCCGCGACATCCCTACCAGGGAGGCGTGGGAGCGGCTGCTCGGCCAGTCGGGCGTGAGCCAGGACACCAAACTTGTCTTCTACGGCGATAACAACAACTGGTTCGCGGCCTTCGCCTACTGGGTGGCCAGGATGTACGGCCACCAGGACGTGGCGCTGATGAACGGCGGGCGCAAGAAGTGGGAACTGGAAGGCCGCCCGATGGCCGGGGAGCTGCCGCGCATTCAGCCGACCAGCTATCGAGCCAGGGAGTTGGATCCGACCTATCGGGCCTACCTGCGGGACGTGATGACCTACGTCGGCGCGCCGGATGGGAAGGCGCTGGTGGACGTGCGCTCGCCCGCCGAGTACAGGGGCGACATCGTTGCCCCACCTGGCCTGCCCGAGACGGCCCAGCGCTGCGGCCACATCCCCGGCGCGCAGAACATCCCCTGGGGACAGGCGGCCAACGAGGACGGGACCTTCAAATCGCCGGAGGAGCTGCGCCAGTTGTACGCCGGCAAGGACATCACGCCAGACAAGGACGTGGTGGCCTACTGCCGCATCGGCGAGCGCTCCTCCCACACCTGGTTCGTGCTCAAGGAACTGCTCGGCTATCCGAAGGTCAGGAACTACGACGGCTCGTGGACCGAGTGGGGCAGCGTGATCGGCGTGCCGATCGACAACCCGGCCAGGGGGTAGCGATTTTAGATTTTAGATTTTAGATTTTGGATTGAGGACGGGTGGCGCAGGGTGCCCAATCCAAAATCCAAAATCTAAAATCTAAAATCCTCGGGGGGGGTGACCATGTACTTCAAGCAATTCCTTAACGACGAGACTGGCTGCTCCTCGTACTTCATCGCTTCGCGCCAATCGAACGAGGCGGCGGTGGTGGACCCGGACTTCGAGGTGCAGCCCTACCTGGACCTGGCCAGGGAGCGGGGCTACCGCATCAAGTTCGTCATCGACACCCACCTGCACGCCGACCACGTCTCCGGCAACCGGCGGCTGGCGGCGGCGAGCGGGGCTGAGGTGTGTCTGCACGAGGCGGCGGAGGTGGCCTTCCCTTGCCGCAAGCTGCGCGACGGCGAGGAGCTACGCCTGGGCCAGGTGGTCCTGCGCGTCGTCCACACCCCCGGGCATCGCCCGGAGTCGATTTCCATCCTGGTGATCAACCCACCCCGCAGCCCGGAGCCGTCTATGGTCCTCAGCGGCGACACGCTCTTCGTGGGCGACGTGGGCCGCCCGGACTTCGGCGGGCCGGAGGGAGCACGGGAGCAGTACGCCAGCGTCCAGAAGCTGCTGGGCCTGGACGACTACGTGGCGGTCTTCCCGGCCCACTTCGAGGGGCCGTGCGGCAAGGGGATGTGCGGCCGTCCGAGTTCGACCATCGGTTTCGAGCGGCGGTTCAACCCACTGCTGCAGGTACCGCAGGAGGAATTCGTTCAGCGTGCGGCGGAGGTGCCGGCGCGCCCGCTCAACATGAACGCCATCCTGGCGACCAACCAGGGCCTGGGCAACTACGAATGGGCGCGGCCCGGCGGGGACGGGGAGGTGGCGCGCCTGAGCGCCGACGAGGCGCCGCGGTGGCTGCGCGAGCACCAGGCGTTCGTGCTGGATGTGCGGGAGCCGTGGGAGTACGCGGCCGGGCACGTGCCGGGGGCGGTGTCCATCCCACAGGCGGACCTGGCGTTGCGCCTGGCCGAGATCCCGAAGGACCGGGAGGTGCTGGCGGTGTGCGCCAGCGGGGGGCGCTCGCTCCGGGCAGCCCAGTTCCTGAAGCGGCTGCACTACGAGCAGGTGGCCAACCTCGACGGCGGCACCAACGGGTGGATCAAGGCGGGGCAGCCGGTCGAGCGATGACGGTGCCACATAGCTGATGTGCTGATACCAAGCCAGGCCACCAACAAGCCACTCCAGCCCCACCCTCGGCCCGGCTGTCCACCCGCCGCCCTACTCCCGCTTGCCATCCCGTCCCCTACCCGCTGCGCAAGCCCCCCAGCCGGGCATTTGACGGCCCTCCGGCCGCAGCCTACTATCGCCGTATCCGCCCGCCGCAGGGCGAGTTGCTGGAGTGGATATGGAGCACCTACGCTACGACCGGCTGTGCCGCACCTCCCATTCTGAGGCCTACCTGCTGAGCGACGGGGAAGAACCCGTGGCCCGCATCGAGCTGCACTTCACCACCAGCGTCGTCTACGGGCTGCTCATCGTCGAGCGGGAGATGAGGGAAGAGGAGATCCTGGACCTCATCGAGCGGATCGATGAGGACCTGGTGTGGAGCGCGGACGTGCCGCGCGACGACTTCGTGGTCACGGTCTACCAGGGCAAGGAGGTGGGCGTCTACAGCGACCCCCACTACGGCGAGGAAGAAACCAATGGCGCCCACGAGCCTGACTGATGCGGACGGTTCACGGGGTGGCACGGGCACATCGCCCGTGCCACCCGGTGAACCGTCCGATACTACCCCTCCACCGTGGCGCGGAGCGGCGCATCCTCCCGCTCGAGCGGATAGCGCTGGAACAACTGCCCCCACTCCGAGCGCATCATAGCCTCCACGCGGCGGCGCCCGATGAGCGGATACCAGAACCCGTCGTAGTAGAGCCGCGAGGCGGCGTAGCTCCAGGGCACCAGTGGGCTGCGCAGCAGCAGGTGCTCGAACGGGCGCAACGGTCCCCAGTAGATAAGCTTCTGGCCCCGGCTGGCGAAGGTATCCTCGTCGGCCCGGAAGCGCAGGTTCACCCGCGAGATGTCCTCGCCCACGAGCTCGATTTCGCGCAGGTCGCCGCAGCCCAGTCCGCGCTCGTGAGCCAGGCGGATGTATTTCAGGGCCAGGGGATCGAAGCCCATGATCTTGGCCGCGACGGCGTCGATGGCCACCTGGTCGGCCGAGGCGAGCAGGTAATTGGCCACGTGAGGCACCATCGCTCGCGGCCCCGGGCCGTCGCCGGCGATCGTGCCGTCCATGACGGCGAACAGGCCAGGGTGGATCTCCTGCTGGATCTGGAGCAGGTCCACCAGCGTCTCGTGGATGACGCCGTGGGTCCAGTGGCGCTTGTCGTGGAGCAGGCCGCCAAAGGCATTCTTCATGGCCCCGGTGGTGGTGGTGAAGACGTGGGTCTTCATCGTCGGCAGGTGGACCATGTTGCGCCCGATCAACAGCTTCGGGATGCGAATCCCGTCCGGGAAGATGCGGTCCAGCACCAGCAGCTTGCCCTTCGGCTCGTACTGGACCCACTCGACCTCGGGGTCGAAGGTGTGGACCCAGGGTACACCCAGCTTCTCCAGCACCGGGCGGTGCTTGTTGTTGATCTCCCCGACCTTCGAGTCGACCACCACCGTGCGGTTGTGGATGCCCAGCAGTTGCTCGCGCTTGAAGCCGGCCTCCAGCAGGCCGCGCACCGCGCCTTCGAGCTGCCAGGGCGTGGTGGAGCAGCCGGGGTAGTAGACCTGCCAGGAGATATTGATCTTCAGGCCCACCGGGGCATCGGGCGCAAGGCGGTCGGCCAGCCCGGCCATCCGCATCAGTCGCGTGATATCGTCCAGCACGGTGCCCGGCCGCGTCTTGAGCACGGCCACGCGCGAGCGGGTCCCTGCGGCGGGCGTTGACGCTTCCCTGGTCTGCGGAGCGACCATCCTATCTCCCCTCCCTGGCGCGGACACGCATGGGCGTTGACGCTGCCGGATGCTAACACAGCCCCGGCGGAGGCGCCAAGGTCGGATAGCACTCGTCAGTTGACGCGTAGCAGAATACGGGAACGCTCCGGCTGGGGCTGCGCCTCGCCCCGCAGCAGCGCCTCATTCACCAGCGCCACGCCCCTGGCCACGTGCTGCCAGGTGAAGTGGCGCTGCACGCGGGCCACCGCCTGGCGGCTCATGCGCAGCCGGAGCTGCTCGTCCGCGAGCAGGCGGCGCAGCGCCTCGGCCAGCGCATCCGGGTCCTGGGGCGGCACGAGCAGGCCGGTCCGCGGCCGCCGACCGGCCCTCCCGACGAATGGCGCGCTCCAGCAGCGGGAGGGTGTTGAAGCGGCGGTCGGGCACCTGAGTAGGGACCTCCAGGTGGTAGACGTCGCTGGGCAGGAGGCCGCAGCCCCCGTGTGGAGATCGAGGATGGGATCGCCCACCACCAGCACCTGCAGGCCAGCGAAGCGGCGGACGAGCGCGCCACGCGGCAGGGCCTCAGGCCGCATGAGCGTCTCGGTCGCTGGCCAGGATCAGCGCGGCTGCCTGAGGCAGGTTATCGGCGCGCAGGGTTCGGCCGATGAGCGCCGCCGGCATCGGCTCGCGCACGCCATGCCCCACCAGCACGGTCCTGCAGCCGACGGCATCGCCAGCCAGCACGTCCTCCCAGATGTCGCCCACCACCCACGAGACGTGCAGATCCAGGTCGAGCTCCCTGGCCGCCTGCAGCAGCATGCCCGGGCGCGGCTTGCGGCACGGGCACTCGACCCGGTAGCGGGGCACGACCCCATCCGGCAGGTGCGGGCAGTAGTAGCAGCCCGCGAGCTGCACGCCCTGCTCCGCCAGCAGCTCCCGCAGCCGCTGGTGCATGGCGCGCACCTCCGCCTCGCCAAAGTAACCGCGGGCAACGCCAGACTGATTGGTTACGACGACCAGCGCATAGTCCGCGCCCGCCATCGCGCGCAGGGCATCGCCAGCGCCGAGGGCAAGCGTGATGCGCTCTGGGCGAAAGGCGAAGCACTGGTCGTCGATGAGCGTGCCATCGCGATCGAGAAAGATCGCTCGCCTGGCCACTCCCATGCCTCCACGGGGCATCAGCCCGTGGGCAGCTTCTGCAAAGGCAGTACCAACCAGTGGGATGTGCGCTGCAGCTTGCTCCTTCCTCCAGGTCTTGCGAAGGCCGGCACGGGTCCTGCGTTCTCAGCCTCTCCCGTGGAGGGGGAGGCGAAGAGATGGTGCAGCCGGGCTTCAGGTCCCTGCGCCTGCTTGCGGCCACGCTGCCGCTGCTCGCGCTGCTGGGCGACGTGCTGGCGGCACTCCAGGGAGAAGCCTTCTGGCGCGATGGCGCGGCGCTGGCGCTCGGATTGGGCGTGCTGGCCACGCTGGGGGACCTGAGGGCCCGAACCCGGCGCGTGGGCGCCCTGCTCGCCAGCGGCTGCATGGCCGCCAGCCTGGGCATCCAGGTCTTCGCCCCGGTCCATCCAGCGCTCGGCCTGGCGCTCGGCACCGGGCTCGCCAGCGCGGCGGTGGCCTCGCTCCTGCTCAGCGGCGCGCTCCTGGAGGAGCTCGCCAGGCCAGGGCCAACGCTCCTGGCAGCGCTCGAGCTGCAGGCAGACGAGTTGGCCGCAGACCTGCGTCCCGGCCAGGCCAGGCGCGCAAGCTAGCCGCTCGCCACCTCTTCCATCTTCACCCGCGAGGCGCCACAGCGCGGGCAGCGGAAAGGCAAGAGCTCGGCCTCGACCACGAACTGGCAGGTCTTGCACTTCCAGCGCCGAAGGCCGCGCTGCTCCTCTGGCCGGACGTACTGGGGTGCTGCAGGCTCCTGGGCCATAGAGGTACACCTCTTTGCTGGTTGGAGGTTGGAGGTTGGAGGTTGAAGGTTGAAGGTTGGAGGTTGGAGGTTGAAGGTTGG
>JACQUR010000485.1 GCA_016210245.1 Chloroflexota bacterium | reverse complement strand
CTGCTGGCCAGGGCGATCTGTACACGAGTACAGTTCTGCCAGAGAGAATTATACTTTGCGGCGCCAAAGTATAAATGATTCATGCCGGGTGCTCGGAGACGATCCTGAGGATCTCCCCAGCGAGATAGGTCTTGCCGTAGGAGGCGGTACCGACCTGCCGGAGGATGCCAGCGGCGACCAGCTTCTCCACGTTGAGCTGCGCGCTGCGGTACGTCACGCCCAGGAGCTTCTCAGCTTTCGGGATCGTGATCACGGGCTGGGTGAACAGGGCATCCACCAGCGCAAGCGGGAGGGACGAGCTCCGTGCCTGGATCAGACGCTCTCGCCACGTGGCTCGCAAGTCTTCCAGTCGCCTGGCGCGCGCGCCGGCATCTCTGGCCTGCTCGGCCACACCCTGCAGGAAGAACAACACCCACTCCCGCCAGGCACCACGCTCGCTCACCGCCAGAAGCGCATTGTAGTAGCGGTCCCGCTCGCGCTCGAAGTAGGCGCTCAGGTACAGCAGCGGCAACGGCAGCAGATTCCAGCTCACCAGCAAGAGGGAGATGAGGAGCCGCCCGATCCGACCGTTGCCGTCAAGGAACGGGTGAATCGCCTCGAACTGGTAGTGGATGAACGCCAGGCGCACGAGCGGCGAGTGCTCGCGGTCCTCGGCGTGCAGGTACTTCTCGAAGGCGTCCAGTGCCGACTCCATCTCAGGCACGGGTGGGGGCACGAACAGCGCCTGGTTGAGGGAGCAGCCGGGGCGCCCGATCCAGTTCTGGCTTCTGCGGAACTCCCCGGGAGTGGCGTGCTCGCCGCGGACCCCTCGCCTCAGCCGCTCGTGCAGCTCACGCGTGAGCCTGAGACTGACTGGCAGCGTGCTGAGTCGCTGCAGCCCGTACTCCAGAGCGACAACGTAGTTGGCAACCTCGCGCACGTCCGACTCGGGAGGTGATGGCTCGAAGCCCGGGATAGGCAACTGCCCAGCTTCGTAGGCGTACAGGTCGGCGACACTTGCCTGGGTGCCTTCGATACGCGACGACAGGACGGCCTCACGGCGCACGAACGGGCTGATGAGGAGGTGCGGGTTGGCCATGCTCCGACCCAGCGCAGCCAATTCCCCGAGGGCGTAGGAGGCGTCGGAGAGCGTCCCCATCAGCTCGGCATCGGGTGCGAGCTCGGGGGGAAGAGGGTTGGGGACAAACGCCCGGTAGGCTACGTCGCCTTGCCCGACCTTGACAACCTGCCCAGCAGGGCGCTCCAAGAACCGAGCGTGGTTCATCTCAGCTCAGTGCTCCCGGCGTACTCTTGGCCCTTCTCATGGTGCCGGCGTATGCAAACGCGGCCCTGTCCGCCAACCCCATCGGTCTGCAGCGAGGTGTACCACAGTACAAATCCCCTGCACAGAATTATATACTACGGCCGCAAAGTATAATTCGCCAGGCTCTGCGATTGTCTGCAGATCCGCGAGAGACCTTCTGCCGTGCCAGCCCCGTCACGCCGTCACGCCTACCGCCTCCCTCGCCGTGTGCTTCTCGGCCAGCGTGAGGTGGCGGTCGTTGATGCGCTCCGAGCCATCCGGGTTCAGCCCGCGGTCCTTGTTCCAGTTGACGTTGACGCGGCCGCGGAGCATGCCGGCCAGGACGAATGGGCGGAGTTTGGGCATCTTCTACTCGACGCCGTCCTTCACGCGCGAGGTGGCCGGGTCGCCGGCCTTCGTCCGCAGGTCGACGCGCAGGCCGGGCCGGGCGCCTTTCACGGCCACGTTGCAGCGCAGGCGGCGCCAGGTGATGGCATCGATGGCGATGGGCGCCTCCGGAGCGGCAGCCTTGCTGGCGGTGAGAATCGGCACGACGCACTCCTGCGGGCTGAGGCCGCCGTGTTCGTACTCCTTGCCGGCCTCGTAGCAGTGGATGCCAGGCGCCAGCGCGAACCGCACCGAGGGATCCCAGCGCCAGGGGACGACCTGCTGGTCCGTGTTCGAGCCCCACTTGAGACGGGCGCACCGCCCCTTGCGGACCTCGGCCAGGTGCTCGGGCAGGTCGGCCTTGGGCAACCCGCCCGGCAGCAGCAGCCAGCCCTGCTCAGTGAGCCTTCGGGGATGTCATACGGGAACGGCGGAACTCGCCCGGATCCGCTCGAGAACTGACCAGAGGGGGCCTGTCATGGAGACAGGAAGCTCCTCGCAACATCGCTGGATGACGGGCTGGTAGTTGACGCTGGCCGCTGGCCAGGCCACCAGGATGTCAGCGGTGATACCCGCAAACGCCCCAACTACATCGGCGCCCGATTCGGCCAATGCGAGTGAGATGTTCCGAGTTGCATCGAGTAGTAGTAACGCCAGGTTACCGGCCTCGACCGGCGAGGATGAACCGCCCTCTGCCTGCGGGGAGGACGCGCGTGCTCTCGCTACTTCTGGCACCTGGTTGGCCAGACGCTGGCAGAGGCCATCATCGTCGAGGTGGATGGCCTGAAGTGCCGCTGTGTGGAACGCGATCAGACCACGTTTCGCATCCTCCCGCACCAGGGAAACGAAGTCGCTTTCGCGGATGATTGAACGAAGTCGGGATGACAGCTCCTCTCCCTGCGGCAAGTCGCCGATCAGGAAGCGCAGGTCGAGCCACAGGCGCACGTCAGCGTTGTTGGTCGCCAGATTGGACGCCGTCCGCACTCCGATAGCTTGGAGGGACTCGGGAGCCAACATCAATGCGACCGCGTCACCCAGCACGGAGACAAGAGCGCTCCAGTAGGGTGCTGTGAGGAATGAACCGAGAGCGTTCCTAGCGTGTGTGAAGTCCTCCAGCAACATCGGATGGGGAACCACCTGCCCTTCCGATTCCACAAGTACTGTCTCTGCGAGCAGGCGGCGCAAGTGCGGGTCATCAAGAAAGGTCTCCGTGGAACCTGGGATGGCGTATGCCAGCCCGGCAAGAACGAATCGGGTTCGCCTCAGCCTTCTGGGCGTCGCGATATCCCACCGGTACTCCTGATCGCTCTGGAACATCTCTGCTGGCACCATAGTCGGAGCATGCTCAAACGCATCACGGAGCCATTCGAGCGTGGCGCCGGTTCCTCGGAACAGCACGAACAGTACGTGCGTGTGCGCCCAGACCATAGCCAGCCGCAATCTGGTCGGCCATGCCCGGGCGCCCGACCAGCGCGCGAAGGCGTGGTCGGCCCACCCGAGGACTGCGGCGAATGTAGCGAAGGCTTCTTCTCCTTCCTCGCTGAGCGACGCGCGAACAATGCGGCGCGCAAGGCGGGCATAGGCCGGATTGTCTTCAGCGAACCGCACCAAGAGGCGGAGCAGATGGATGCGGGATGGAGGCGAGCCTTGAAAAACGGTCAGCCCCTTGATGATGCTCCGCCGGTCCGCCGGAGGGAGTGCGGCGATGGCATCGATCAGTGCGTCCGACAACGGAACCGGCAGGCCCGTCAGGCGCTCGAGCGCACCTTTGGGGCCGATGCTCCCAAGGAGAGCGCGTGCTGCCTGGTCGAGTACCTCACCAAACGGCAACTCGCTTGCGGCTGGCAGCGCGAACCCAAAATGGCGCAGGAGCCCATCCGGGCTGGGCGGTAGCAACTCGTCGTACGTGAACTCCTCTCGTGCGCGCACTTTTCGGAAGATTCGGCGGTAGTGCATCAGCGCACTTGCCTCGTGCCACTCTATCGCTGTCTCCACGCGCTGCCGGGGGGACTCCATGGAGGCGATCTCAGCTACGAGACGCTGAGATGACTCAGTTGGGAGCTCAAACCAGTCCAGGTGCCGCCGAAGGACCGCTTCCCGGTGAGACGGCGAGTCATGAAGCAACTCGAACTCGTCCCGCGATGGCGTGCGCTCTCCTGTTGTAGGATGGACGAACCAGAAGGGCGCAGTCCCCGGCAGGTTGTTGCGCGGCATGAACCGCACTCGGTTCTTCATCTGGACAGGCGTTACTACGGCCTCACGGCCGTTCACCGCCTCAGACACAGCGCTCCAGAATTCATCCGGTTCGAACCACAGATCACCAAGCCTTACGGCCGTGCTGAGCCCGACGCCGATGCTCGCCAGGAGCTCTGCATCCTTGTGAAGCTCCTGCTGTATGGGTTCGGGCATCTCCCGATAGAAGTCGCGCAGTACTTGTGCGGCAGGCGGCCCGAGGCGTTCGGCCTTCGCATCGTCCCTCGCCGACGCGATCACGCCACGCAGCACATCACCAATGCCAGCGAGTAGTATCGGGTCGGCGGCCGTCCTGAGCGCGACGATTCGCTCCCAGATCCAGTCGAGATATCTCTTGCGCGGCTGATCCGTCTTCGACTCGGGCCCGAGCCCGACAGCCTGACTGATAAGCCCCGCCAGCCCGACGCCGGCCAGGTAGCGGTCGTCAGTGTTAGGATCTCGAAGAGGCAGACCCGATACGCGCACGAGCCCATGGTGATCCAGATACAAACTCCCGAGCAGCCACTCGGCACGAGCGTCTTGTGCGCCTTCATCTTCGTGAGGAGAGGCCCAAAGTGCTCGCAGCGCATCGTTGATCGCCCTTCCCAGTCCGAGCGCGACTGCGTTCTCACCCGCTGGATTGGGGGCGCCTTGCGGCAGGGGAGGCTTCTGGAGGATGTCACTCTGGAGCAGCGTGGCCGCCACGTAGCATCGCAGCACTGCCAGAGCCTCAGTCTCCACAACATGCCCTTCCTCAACCGTTGCCTGCTGGAGATGGTGGACGATCTCCTCTGCTTCGACCGGGATGAACCGGATGTTGGCGGCGCGGAGACGGTGCAGTCTTTCGTAATACGTTGGCATGTCCATTCGTCCCCTGGCGACGAGTGCCTTCAGGATCTCGACGATCCCAACAATCTGGGCAACCCCACGATAGCCATAGCTCGTGCTGTATCGGTCATCGATCCAGATGGCGTCACGCACCTCGGGCTCGAACTGGAGGAGTGTGAGCAGGCATTGGATGCTCGGCTCGTCCCACGGTTTCGTTTCCGCCTCTGTGGGTAGAGCAGGCGCTGGCAGTTGCGTGTACGTGCCCGCACCAATGCCTGAGCTCAGTCGGCTGATGATGCGGTCGAGCCAGTGGGCTGCCACCGACCTACGCTCGACCTCCCTCAGAGATTCCCTCGCATGCGTGACCGTGCGCTGGTCGACATGAACTCGGAAGCGACGGCAGACCTCTTCCAAGATCCCCTTCGATGCGAGTTCTTCGGCGATTCCAACATCGCAATAGAGCACGGCGCTCTGCTGGGGGACGACGCCACCTTCGATTTCGCGCCCCTGGTCTCCGAGCGATTCGAGCAGGCGCTGGTGCTCGCCCCGCGACAGGGGGCCTTGGCGACGGAGTGCATCCACGATTGCGCGCAGATTCACCACGTGCGCAAGCACAGTAGCAGGCACCTCGGCACGTATGCCGGATGCATCGACCCGCGTGAGCGGGAGGAAATCGACAACGAACCCATTGTGAGCGCAGGCCAACTCGTAGAGGGCCACCCAGTCCTCTCCAAGCTGGGCGACGAGGCCGGGATCTGCCCCACTTGACGGGACCGCAGGCTGCACCACCTTGATGGCACCGTCCGCCAGCAGCCGATCGATGAGCCGCCATACCTCTACGCGTGAGGCCTGGAAGTTCGCCAGCCGATCGCGCATCTGCACAAACGTCGTGATGAGAGGGCGGGGAATACGAATGGGGGCGAACCCGGCCTCGACGGCATCCAGAAGGTCCAAGTGCGCGGCCAGTAGAAGCGCTGTGACATCGGCGTTCAGTCGCCACTCGGGCGCTCCATCTCGGAAGTCGGGCACCGGCCCGCGACCGCCGTGTCGGATCAAAAGTGGCAACTGACGGAGGGGATCCGGAGCAGCGGCATGCTCGACTAGACGCAAATGGAACAGATCCACAAGTGGCATACCCAGTGCCTCCGCCACGAGGTGGATTGGAACATTCCCGCTTCTGTAGATCCGATCCAGCTCTTCGCTACGTTCGCGCTGTCGCCGGATGTGGGCGACCAGTTCCTGCAGGCTGGCTGCGCGGATCCCGCCGCGGCCTTCCGTTGCGAGCTGGGTCATTCGATTGAGCAGGGGTCGCATTTCTGCCTCGAGGCCAAGCTCGAAACCGAGCGCGATGGCCTCGCCGACCGCATCATCGGGTACGCCCAGATCGAGTGCCTTTTTCCAACATTGGGCCGCGAGTAGTGCATCATCCAGCCGGGTCCACCTGCTTACCTGTAGCGACTGGATGGCCGTCAGGTCAGGCTGACCGAGGATGCGCTGGGCGACGACGCTGGCAGCTTTGAGGTCACCCTTTGAAAGGTGGAGTTGCGCCAGTGTGAGCAGGCTGTCGGTCGTGGGGTTCTCCTCCACGATCTCCTGTGCTTCGGTGATCGCCTCCGACACCACACCGAGCTTGGAGAGGCATTCCACCCGGGCGCGTCTCAGGTCGATCGGCAGTTCGGCGTTCGGGAAGAAGCCTCGGTGGGCGTCAAGCAACTGCAGACTCTGGCGGAAGCGGCCGCTGTTGAACGCGGCAATCGCCGCTAGCCTCAACGCATCGGCTGTGCTGATCTCGTTGACCAGCCAATCTGCGCGGTCGGCAACCCTGGCCCAGTCGCCTTGCTCGGCAAGCAGTTCGCACGCCTGGTAGAGCAAGACTGGATCGCGCAGGCGGTCGTATCCTGCCAGCATGTAGCTGATGACCGGCTGCCACTCGCCGGTTTCGCGTGCGCGTCGGAGGAGCGCGAGTGCCCGTGCGCGAAGGCCGACTTCCTCGTCGCCGATCTGATCCACTTCTGGGAGGCTTTCTTCGGCCTCAGGAAGCGCCAGGCGGGCCTGCATATGCAGGAGGAGCCAAGAGTCGGTTGCCTGATGCTGCGCAAAGAGGTCCCGGGTTGCATTGAGCGCCTCCAGCGCCTGGCGTGGCTCGCCCATTGCGATCAGCGCACTGGAGAGAGCCACAACGTGCCCCACACTCGCCATCCCATCAGCAATGAGGGCGTTCATGGCCGCCGCGACAGGTGCCAGGTCGAAGCTGAACCGTCGTGCGACAGCCCACGCCAGGACCGGATAGTGCGTCGGGTCTGCATTGAGCAAGGAGCAACAGAGTGCAGCAGCCTGGGCCTGTCGCTCGGGGTCATTCGCGAGACACGCAAGCTGCCATGTCTCGTACGATCGTCGCTGCTCAACACGCAGGTCTGGCAATGCGGCAAGTTGCCCAAACACATGTGCTGCACTACGCAAGCGGGCGACGCTGTGATCATCGCGCCTCACGAGCGCCCAATGGACAGGCTCCGGCCACCCGACAAGATGACCAGGGAGTGCCAACGGGGAGACGGCGCTGAAGTAGTCGATCATGGCCGCGGTCACGCGGATCGTGGCCCACGTTGGAGCGAGTTCGACGGATTTCTGCGCGGAGAGACGTGCCTGGTCGATATCTCTCTCTAGGAGGTGCATCAGCGCCCACAGGCGGAACGTCTCAGCATTGGGCGCAGCCACCGCGTCGATCCGCTCGAGAGTTCCTCGGGCCTGGTCGAGTTCACCGAGGTCAAGGACGAACAGCGCTCGCAGATTCAACGCATCGGCGGTATCACGACCCGCGAGCAGTTCGGCTGCAGCAATTGCCCCCTCGGCCCGGAACGCGATGAGGGCTCGGATAGTGGAATCGTCCTCGCCCGGCGCGAGCTGGCGAGCTTCGTGCGCCAGCGCCGTTGCTCGGGCGGCATCATCGCTAACCTCGAGCTCCAAGCTCGCCTCGAAGCGGAGCACTTTGGCCTTCGTGATCGCGTCAAGGGCTGCCCATTGGGCGCTGTCGCCCTTGAGCTGGTGCAACCAACTGAGAGCGTCGCGCTTCTTTCCCTCGCGAGTTGCTGCTCGCATCGTTTCGATGCGTTCGCTGATCTCCTTTGAGTAGATCGAAGCGAGTTCGACGAGTTGGGCCGACACGTCTGGCGGCACGAGTCCTCCCGGCGCCACGGCTCTTGATACTTCGACTGGTGCGGAAAGCTGGACCCCGCAGATCTCCTGCACCCAATACCATGCAGGGGAGCAGTACGCCCCAACGATGCTTGGATGGGGATGTAGTTTGACCCGCAGTGTCGTGCTCGACCACGCCTCATATGTTACCCCGTAGGCCGCAAAACGCTCGAACTGGGCGCTGACCTCGTCTTGCAGTTGGGTGGTGTCGAGATCACATGCCACGATTAGAACGAACCGACGGACGTTTCGCTTCGACCATGTCTCCTCCCAATGGCCGAGAAACTCGTCCGACGCACTCCGCAGGTTCGCGACCGTGAACCTCGCATAGGCCTTGCACTGCGCGACCTCAACACCACCATCGTGCCTTCGCCGAGCGAGGGTGTCGATGCCGTGCTGCGTCTGGCCGGATGTGCCGTATATGTCAGAGGTCGCGATCCCTGGTTCATAGGCAAGAACATCCCGACACATGGCCTGAAAGACGTCGGCGCCCAACTCGTGGAAGGGTGGCGTCTGTCCTGGGCAGATCCCAGGTTGCATAGGGAGGTTGGGGCCGACCTGGCCCAGTGGGCTTGCGACATGGTCTGTCACGGATGGGCTTGAGGTGGGCCTCACTGCTGGTTGCCCAGCCCGCGGTGGCCGCTCAAGGATCTCGTTCACTGCTTTGCGGATGCCCGTGGCAATGTCCAGAAATGCGGAATCGCGATTGGCCCACATCGTGACCGGCTTGCCGTCCGTGGGCAACGCCTGCAGGTTCGCCAGCGGGGCAGCCTGCCAATCGCAAGGGCGTAGGATGATGGGTATAACCCGTGCCTCCCCAGCCACGTGACGCTGCAGCGCGCGCGCCATTTCCACGTCATAGCAGTAGTGCGAGTCGAGGAAATCGGAGCTGACGAGCAACAGAATGATCTGTGCAGTCTCGATGTGCGTATCTATGGCACCTCGCCACTCCTCGCCCGCCCCGATCTGGCGGTCGTGCCACTCACGGATGAGCCCCTGGCGGCGCAGCATGGCGAGGTGCTTCTGCAGTTGCCCCCGATGCTTCTTGTCTTGGTGGGAGTACGAATAGAAGACTTCGACTCCGTCAAGCGTGGGGACCGTCCGTTGATCTGGCAGACTCATTCGTCGCGAGCCCATTTCGCCGCGTCAGCACGGCAGCAAGCAGAAGCGAGTGTGCGGGCGCTGACACGCCCGCACGTCGTCCCCCCGAGGATATCGGCTTCAGCGGTCGAGGTTCAAGTCTCTTGGCTCAGGGATGACACCCATCCTGCGCCACTACCGCTCGTTGGGCGGGCCCGTGAACCAGTACCTGGCTATCGCCTGGGACGAGATCGAGCGGATGAAGGACAGCCGGGTAGACTACGTGAGCAACCTGTTCCCGCTGGTGGAGCGACGCATGACGCGGGCCGCCTGCGTGGCCTTGATCCAGGATGCTGGGCTGCCCGTTCCACCCAAGAGCTCGTGCTACTTCTGCCCGTTTGGTTCTGTGGATCGTTGGCGCTGGCTCCACGAGCACCACCCCGAGCTGTACGCAAAGGCGATGGCGCTGGAGGAGCACTCCAAGCACTTTCCGGCTCAGCGGTTGACCGATCAGGCGTTCAGGGAGCGGACCGATCTGTCGCTTCGCGCTCTCGGCGAGGTCTTTCGCACAGGGCGGAAGTTGCCGACGCCGCCGGCCGTCGAGCAGCAGCCGTGCGGGGCGGAGTGCATGACCTGAGGCGCTCCGCCCGAGCATCCCCGCCTGGCTCGACACGACCTGGCATGGGAGATTGGCAACGGAAGTATGGCACCAATGCCCTTCGTCGTTATCTCGTCCTCCCTAATCTGGGAAGTACTGAGAGTGAATCTGCACTCTGCACTCTCAAGTCTACACTCCCCGTGACCTCGTGTCTCCGTGGTGAACGTCGTGCCACGGGGCACCGCCTTCTGGTTTACATCTGCGGTCCATCCGTGGCCCGCCAGCAGTAACCCGGGGGAGAGGCGTCGCAGGAGGGCCGACGTCGAAGGATCATCCTGAGACCACCGAAGGTGTACAGTGCGATCGTGGGGCCCCCATTTCCGGCAAACGAAGCCAACTCGTTCCGTCCGTTCAATCCGTTCCCCGAATCCGTGGACAGCAATCCGTTCCGCCGGCCCACGGTCGACCCCGATCGCGACCGCCTGGCAAAGGATTCTGAAGGCAGGGAGCGACCGTGAGGACCTGGAGGATGGGGCGACAGAGTGCGGGGGGCGGCGCGCTACTCGGCTGCTTTCTCGGCCAGAAGCGGGGGATACACCGTAGGGCGGGGCCGAGCCCCCTGGCGCCACTCCCAGAACAGCAGTGGCACGCTCATGCCCAGGCCCAGGGCAGCGCTCACCCACGGCAGGACCTCGCCAAGTTGGTCGGTGGTGGAGAGCAGCAGGCCGACGGCGGCCAGGGCCAGCACCAGACGCCTCGGCCAGGAGAGCGGGCGGAACAGGTAGCCGACCAGCGCTCCCCCCAGGAGGACCGAGCCGCCGATGGCCATGCCCGCCGTCGCTACTACCTCGACCACAGAGCCCTGCAGCAGCAACCGGGGCGAGAAGACGAACACGAAGGGGACGACATAGGCCAGCAGGGCCAGGCGCATGCCGGCGTAGCCGGTGCGCATCGGGTCGGCCCCGGCCAGGGAGGCGGCGGCGAAGCTGGCCAGGCACACGGGCGGGGTGATCATGGAGAGCATGCCGAAGTAGAAGATGAACAGGTGGGCGGCCAGGGGAACGATGCCGAGTTGCACCAGCGTCGGGGCCACCAGCACGGCCAGCAGAATGTACACCGCGGTGGTGGGCATGCCCATGCCCAGGATGATGCTGACTAGGGCCGAGAGCACCAATAGCAGCAGCACGCTGCTTCCGCCGACCTGGACCAGGCTGAAGGCCAGGGTGAAGCCGAGCCCGGTCAGCGAGATCACCCCGATGACGATGCCGGCCAGGGCGGTGACCACCCCGATGTCCAGGAGTGCGCGTCCGGTCGAGGCCAGGACGGCCAGGAACTTGCGGCCGAGCAGGCGGTGCTCGCGGTCCGGGAGGCTGACGGCGATGATCGCCAGCACGGCGGCCAGCGCCGCCTTCTCCGCCTGCCAGTACAACACGAACAGGGTGACCACCAGGACGACCAGCGGGATGACGAACAGGGGTGCCGTGTGCAGCACCGACCTCAGGCGCGGCAGTTCGTGAGCAGGCACGCCCCGCAGCCCCTGCTTGGCCGCCTCCAGGTCGATCTGGACGAACAGGGCCACGTAGAACAGGGTGGCGGGCAGCAACGCCGCTGCCGCCACCCGGCTGTACGGGATGGCCAGGAACTCGGCGATCAGGAACGCCGCGGCGCCCATGACCGGGGGCATGATCTGGCCGCCGGTCGAGGCCACCGCCTCGATGGCCGCGCCCACGTGCGGAGCGTAGCCCGTCTTCTTCATCAGGGGGATGTTGATCACTCCGTCCACCACCACGTTGGCCACGGCGCTGCCGGAGATGGTGCCAAACAGGCTGGACGAGACAACCGACATCTTGGCCGGCCCGCCCCGGTAGCGCCCCATGGCGAGCATGGCGAAGTCGGTGATGAACTTCCCGCCGCCGGCCGCGTGCAGCGCTTCGCCAAAGAAGATGAAGGCCAGCACCGTGGTGGCCGCGACCGAGAGCGGCAGGCCCGCGATACCGTTGGCATCGAAGTAGAGGTAGGTGGTCAGGCGCTCGATCGAGGCGCCGCGGTCGTAGAACGGGTCAGGGAACAGGTAGGCGAAGTGCGCGTAGAGCAGGAAGAACCCGGCGATGAGCACCAGCGACCAGCCCATCAGCCGGCGCGAGGCCTCCAGCAGCAGCCCGATCGCCGCCACGCTCAGGCCGACTTTGAGCGGGGTGCGCTCGCCGAGCTGGCCGATGAGCTGCGGATAGAACAGCAGCAGGTAGCCGCCGACGCACACCCCCAGCCCGGCCAGCAGCAGGTCGTACCACGGCGCGTGGTCCCGGGCTGCGCGCGGCCCGGCAGGAACGCTCAGGAAGACCAGGGCCAGGCAGATGGCCAGGAAGAAGCCCAGGTACTGCTCCTGGTAGAAGGACAGGCGCAGGTACGAGGGCACGTCCAGCAGAAAGACGATGGCCACCAGCGGCAGCCCGACCAGCATGGTCTGCTCGACCGTTCTGAGCGGCCCACGCAAGGTCCGGAACTTGGCCGTCTCCGACAGCTCGATCATCCTACTGGCCGAGGAACTTCTTCTGGCGGGCGTCCATCTCCGGGGTCCAGAGCTTCAGCTCCTGGAAGAACTGCACCGTGCCCGGATGGTAGGGGATGGTGAACTGCTTGAACACCTGGTTCTCGTGGGTCCACTGCTGCATCAGCGGGTGGATGGGCCGCAGTTCCTCCTCCTTCTCCCACCAGACCTTCAGCACGGCGTACACCGCCTCGGCGGGCACGTCGGCCGAGCCGACCAGGTGCAGCGGGTAGCCGAGTACGGGGATGTCCTCCAGCACGGCCGTCGCGCTGCCTCCCTTCTGGATGACCACGGTGACGCCCGGGGCCGTCCGCTCTACCGCCGCCTTGCCCTCTGGCGTGTTGCCCACCGGCAGGAAGCGGACGCCAATGGACGCATTCGCCTCCTCGGTGGAGCCGATGCCCACCGCGCTCCAGGTCGAGTCCACCCTGCCTTCGATCAGCGCCCGAGTGGAGGCGGGCACGCTGGGCACCGGCACGGCCTGCACGTCGGCCATGGTGAGGCCCGCGCTGGCGAGGATGGCGTTCTGCATGGTGACGGTGATCGCGTGCCCGCCGAAGTCGCTGGCGATCCGCTTGCCCTTGAGGTCGGCGATCGTCTTGAGATCCGAGTCCTTCTTGGCCAGCATGCTGCCGGTGAAGGGGAAGACGCCGCCGGTCACGAGCCGCAGCTTCGGATACGGCTTGGTGTACTCTCCCTTGCCGGCGTACGCCAGCGAGGCATCCAGGACGTTCATGATCCCTAGTTCGACCTCGCCCTGGTCGAGCTGCGGCATCCAGACGTTGGGGCCGGTGGCCGGCACGACCTTGACCGTGATCGGCGTGTGGGTGGAGGCGACCTTGCCCAGGGCGCTGGCGATGGCGTGTGCCCCCGTGCCAGCCTGATTGGTGCCGATGCTCATCGTGCGTGGCAACGGCTTGCTGGGAGCCGCGGGCTTTGCAGCCGGAGCTGTCGTGGCCGCGGGCTTGGGAGCAGGAGCTTCAGCTTTCGCCGGGGCTGTGGTAGGGGCCGGTTTCGCCGGGACCGCCGTGGGAGCGGCCGCCTGCGGTGCGCAGGCCGCCAGAGCCAGAGTGGCGGCGCTCGCCAGGGCCAGCAGTGCGCGAGTGAACACCAACTTCGCCTCAGGTGCGTCCATGTCCTCTCCTCCCGGGTATGGTCTTGCCTTTGTAGAAGTCGGCCACTGCCTTGTCATCGAACTCGGCCGGCTTGGCCGCGGGTTTCCCGGTCGGCTTGGCGGCCGGCGCCGTCGTGGCCGCGGGCCTAGCGGCGGAAGCTTCAGCTTTCGTCGAGGCCGTGGTCGGAGCTGATGGTGGGGGGGGCGCTGTGGGGCTTGTCGAAGATGCGTCTGGCCGAGAAGTGCCTCCGAAGGGGGCGAAATCCGGTTCGGAGTGTAGTGGCCGTCAGCCGGGCTGTCAATGGGTGAATTCACCGGGGGTGCCCGTCAGAGTTTTGCGTGGGTCCGACCTCCGGCGAGCAGTGGGCGTTTCTTCCAGGGGTGGTCGGCGGTAGGGCGGCCGTGGACGATAGCGGGGGCATGGGCGGGTTCCAGGTCGCTGGGGCGGAGCAGCGG
>JACQUR010000484.1 GCA_016210245.1 Chloroflexota bacterium | reverse complement strand
GGGCCGTGCGAGCCGGACCTCCCCGCGCCGCCGGACGGGCCAGGGCGTGGGCGGGGCCTCGGGGGTGTGGTGGTGCCGGGCGAGGGCGGGCTCGCCCGGGGCCGGTCGGTCACGGGGCGTGGGGCGGCTCGCCCGCGCAGGCAGGATGCCTGCGCTCCCAGGCAGGCCGGCGCTCCCGGCGCTCCCAGACCTGGCCTGTGCCACCTCCCACGCAAAACCATGACCTGCACCCGGCTTATGCCTGGTCGCTGCAAGAGATCGAACGTTCGTGCTATACTTGGCACAGCTTTCACCAGAATGACTCGGACCAGGAGGTCTGCGGGTAGTGGACGCTTCTGTCTGGGAGCGAGCATTCGGGCCAGACGTCCCGCTCAGCTTGCTGGCGGCGGATACCGACCGTGTCAAGGAGTATGTGTTCGAGTCCGCCCGCCTGCACGAGGTGCGAGGCGCGAGCGCGCAACTGAGCGCCTTGAACGAAGTGGACCTCCCCGCCCTCGTGCAAGGCCAGTTCTCCCTTCCGCCAGCGTCGATTCTGTTCGCCGGGGGCGGGAGCGCGCTGCTGGTTGTGCCGACCGATGTGGCAGGGCCGCTTGCCAGCGCCATCCAGCACCGCTACCTGCAGGTGACTGGCGTGGCAACGATCAGCGTGGTGCATCATCCGCTGGCGCCAGGCCAGTTGGAACACGGTCTTCCGCCGCGACACCCGGGCTTTGGTGGCCTGGTCGCCTGGCTTGGCTACCGGCTGCGCCTGGCCAAGGAGAGCCGCCCCGTCCTTCCCTTCCTGTCCATCCCGGCCTACGTCCAGGCGTGTACCTCCTGCCAGCGACGCCCGGCCACCCAGGAGGTACCCGACCCGGATGGCGAGACACGCCTGCTGTGTGAGGTCTGCCGCCGAAAAGCCGACCTGGGCCGCGGCGAGAAGCCCAGGTACTTGCAAGCGTTCGAAGCCTTCTTGCGCAGCAGCGCGGCGGACACGCCGTACGCCAGAGCGCTCCAGGCCAGGCCAGGCACGCCAGAAACCGCGCCCTCGCTCGAGGAGATCGGACAGGCCAGTGCCGGGCGAGCGCGCGGGTACGTGGGCTTGATCTACGCCGATGGCAACGGTGTTGGCCAGTGGCTGGAGGCCTGCCGGACGCCGGAGGAGTTCGCCTCGCGCTCGCAGGATCTGCGCCGCGCCAGCGAGCACGCAGTGTTCGGCGCCCTCGCCAGGTGGCTGCAGCCCTGGGAAGGCCGCTGCTCGGATCGGATGGTCCGCTGGCTGCACCCGGTGGAGATCGTGGCCATCGGAGGCGACGACGTGTTCCTGGTCGTGCCGGGCGACGTGGCGCTGGACGTAGCTGCGACGACGTGCCAGCGGTTTGGTGACCTGTTCGGCGGGGCGCTGACGATGTCGGCCGCGGTGCTCGTCATGCCCCAGCGGTTCCCGATCTACTATGGGCGGGAGGTGTGCGAGGCCCTGCTCAAGCATGCCAAAGCCGCAGGGCGTCGGGGGCAGAGTGGGCAGGCGCCGCCGGCGATGATCGATTTCCAGGTCGTCAGCGGGGACACCAGCCTTACCAGCGACCTGGAGGCGTACCGGCGCCAGGCGTATCGGCTGCACGGGGACTTCCGCGAGGTGCTCACTGAGCGTCCCTACCAGATCGCGCGGCTGCAGGCGCTGCTGCAGCTCGCGCGCTGGATGCGCAGCTCGCGTTTCCCGTCCAGCCAGCTCTACCAGTTGCGCCGGGCGGTGGCCGAGGGCGGCTGGATCCGCTCCGGCAACTGGCACCGCTACCAGTTGGTCCGCGCCCAGGGAGAGGGCAGCCCGTACCGTGAGTTCCACGAGCGGTTGAGCCGCGGGCTCGAGCTGGACGGCGCGCACGCGCCATGGCGGTGGTCCGAGGGCCGGTTCAGCACCCCGGTGGCCGACCTGGCCGAGATGCTCGACTACGTTCGGCCAGAGTGAGGCAGGCGCCCATGCAGGTACAGATTCGCGTCGAGTGGCTGAGCGAGTCGGCGCTGAGCGTCGGCTCAACGGCCGACGCCCAGGGGCTCGGGGTGGACAAGGCGACCGCACGTGATAACCGTGGGCGCCTCCTCATCCCCGCGTCCAGCATCAAGGGGCGACTGCGCCACGAGTGCGAGCGGATCGAGCGCACCCTGGGCGGGTTCGTCTGTCTGCCGCCCCGGGCGGAGCAGATGTGCCCCCTGGCGCACCCCCAGGGGCAGTGCTGCGCGGTGTGCGAGATCTTTGGCTCGCCCTGGCGGCCAGCGCCGCTCCGCCTCAGCGACGGAACCCTCCTGCTGGCCTCACTGCCAGAGCCGATCCGCACGGAACGCGAGCTGCGCCCCTTCGACGCGCAGGTGCGCCCCGGGGTGAGCCTGTCGCGAGCGCGCCGGGCGGCGCTGGGGGAGCGGCTGTTCTTCATCGAAACCAGCGCTCCGAACGCGGGGTTCCGCTTCCAGGTCACGCTGGAGGGCGAGCTGCCGAGCACGCGCCATCGGGCCCTGCTCCTGGCTGGCCTGCGCTGCCTCTCCCTGCTGGGCGGAGGCAAGTCGCGCGGCCTGGGCTGGGGACGCGTGGTCCGCTGGACCGTCGACGGTGTCGAGGCCGACGAAGCCCACCTCGCCGCGCTCATCGCGGAGGGTGGCTATGGTTGAGCTCGCGCTGAGCGTGCTGGCCGTCTCGCCGCTGCACGTCGGCACCCGCAAGCCCTACGGCCACTTCCTGGAGAGCGACACGGTGCTGCCCGGCAGCCTGCTGCGCGGCGCGCTGGCCGCGCCGCTGCTGCGCGAGGCGGACGAACTCGGGTTCGAGGCCAACCACGACCCGTGCCCCGAGCCGACCGTCTGTCCGTTCTGCTACTACACGGCCGGCGTACACTTCCCCTTCTGTACGGTGGGCGAGCCCGGCGCGCCCACCCAACCCGCGCCGCGGACCCTGCTGACCTGCAAGCACGCGCCGGGCTTCCTGGCCGATGCTTCCGCACACGAGCCGCATCACGGTGTTCGGGATGGCCTCCTGGCGCGGGTGGCGTACGCGGAGCTCAGCCGGATCGACCCGTTCCTCCCCCTCCCGCCCCAGCACTGCCGCTGCGGCGCGAGCCTGGAGCCCTTCGCGCGTCGCTACCGCACCGCGGGCCGGGGACACGCGACGAGCGCGCCCAGCGTCCCAACGCGGCGGATGACGCGCGTGGCGCTCAACCGCGCGCGCGAGACCGCCGAGCCCGGCCTGCTCTACGCCGTGCAGGCGGTGGGCGAGGGCACCAGGTTCGTCGGCCGGCTGCATCTGCCCGACGAGTGGGACGCGGGCCGCGTGCGCGAGTTCAGCGACCTGCTCCAGGAGGTCCGCTATCTCGGCGGCGGCCAGTCCCGAGGGCTCGGGCGGGTGGAAGTCACCGCCTCTCTGGACTGGCCGGCTGAAGACCCGGTGGAGGCGCGCCTCGCGGCCTTCAACACAGCCCTGGCCGAGCAGTGGACCCACCTGGCGGAAGAGGTGGCAGGAGCGCCGCAGGCGCCTACCCACCAGTACCTCAGCCTGGGCCTGCTGGTCCCGGCGCTGCTGGCCGCGCCGGACGGGGCGCCTTGCCTGGAGGTCACGCCCCGCGCGTTGGCCGAGCAGGTGGCGGCGCTGGGCTACCCGGACCTGCCGCCCCTGGAGCAGGTGTGCTGCGCCCTCTCCCCGGACGACGAGCGCCCGCTCGCGTTCGCGGCCGGCCAGGTGGTGGGCGGCTGGTCGGCCGCGTGGCAGATGCCCAAGCCCACCGCCCTGGCGGCTGCCGCTGGCAGCGTCTACCTCTTCCGCGCCTCCGACCTCCACCGCTGGCACGAGGCGCTGGAGGCGCTGGAGCGCCACGGGCTGGGCGCTCGCCGCGAGGAGGGCTTTGGCGCCGTTCGCGTCTGCGATCCCATCCATTGCGAGGTGGATCCGCTATGAAGGAGCTGCTCATCCGGCAGAAGATCGACCAGGTCGAGGACGCGCTGGTCCAACAGGCCGAGCAGGCCGTGGACGAGCACCCGGGCATCGCCAGGCGCCTGGAGGACAAGCAACTGCGCAACGTGAGCGCGGTGGCCGCTGAAACCGAGAGCCTGAGCGTGGTCGACAACTTCCTCAAGTACCAGATCGGGCGCAGCAAGCCCGGAGAGGGGTGGCGGGCCGGCGCGGACGACGGCTTTGGCGAACGGGTGCGTGCCGACCTGGGCTGGATACGGACCCAGGCCGGCGCCCTGGCCGACGGCCAGGTGACGGCCAGGGAGCTGGAGATCCGCCTGGCGCGCCTGTACTTTGGCTACCTGGTCCGCCATTTCAAGTACGTGGGCGCCCGGGGCCAGCCCCAGCAGGGAGGTGGCTGATGTTCGAGCGTTTCGAGAGCCGCTACGAGCTCCGGGGCCGGGTGGTCACCCGGGCCGGGCTCCACGTCGGGGTGGGCGGTTCCCTGGCCGTGGTCGGCTCGGATAACCCCGTGGCGCGCGACGCCCGCGGCCTGCCCTTCATCCCCGGCTCGTCATTCAAGGGCGCGCTCCGCGCCACGATCGAGGCGCTGCTGCGGGCCCTATCCCCGGGCGCGCGGCAGGAGCCGTGGGCGTGCGATCCGCTGGACGAGGCGGCCCGCTGCGTGACCGCCGAGGACGTGCGCGACCGGGACGAGGCGGAGGTTTCCGCCCTGGTGGCGCGGGGCGTGGACGCGGGCGGCAAGGCCTGCACCGCCTGCCGCCTGTTCGGCTCGCCCTGGCTCGCCTCCAGGGTGCGGGTGTGCGACCTGTACCTGGCCCAGGGCGAAGGATGGGCGGGCCGGATCGAGGTCCGCGACGGGGTGGCCATCGACCGCGACACCGAGACGGTGAGCGGCGGGCGCAAGTACGACTACGAGGTTGTGCCGCTGGAGACGGCCTTCGACCTCCGGCTGCGCGCGGACAACGTGGCGCGCGCCGAGCTGGGCCTGCTGTTCGTCGGCCTGCGCGAGTTCGAGACGGGCAGCGCCGCACTCGGGGGGCACGTGTCCCGCGGCCTGGGTGGCGTGCGGCTAGAGGGCCTGGAGGTGGAGGCAGTCGAGGGGGCGGAGGGCCTGCGCGCGTACCTGCGCGACGGTCGCGGGCGCCTGTGGCGCGCCGCCGAGCTGGAGGACTTCCAGCGCGCGTGTGTGGAAGCGTTCCTGGCTACTGTGGGAGGAGCGGGCCATGCTGGCGAAGCTGCTTAACCAGGCCACGCTGAGCCTGGCCATCACTGCCCAGGGGCCGCTGCTGGTGAAGTCCGGACTGGAGGGCGGCGCGGATCCGAGCGTGCCGGACTTGCAGTTCGTCCGCACGAACGGACAGATCTACCTGCCCGGCAGCAGCCTGAAAGGGGTCTTCCGCAGCTACGCCGAGAAGCTCGCCCGCACCGTGGGCGCCTGCTGCTGCAACCCATTCGACGACGACCTGAAATCCCCATCGTGCTTCTGTGGCAAGCGCGCCGAGAAGCAATCGCGCGGCGCGACCATCTACCGAGAGCGCCAGTACGCCTGCCGCATCTGCCAGGTGTTCGGCTCGACCGCCATGGCCAGCCGCGTCCGCTTCCTGGATGCCTACCCCGTCGGGGAGGTGCGCCTGGAGACGCGGACCGGGGTGGCCATCGACCGGCAGCTTGGCTCGGTCGCCCCTGGTGCCCTGTTCGACCTGGAAGTCGCCACCCGGGCGACCTTCACCACCGAGCTCCAGCTTCGGAACTTCGAGCTGTGGCAGGTGGGCCTGCTGGCCCTGGTGCTGCGCGACCTGCGGGAAGGCCGCATCCCCCTGGGCTTCGGCAAGTCGCGCGGCCTGGGGCAGGTGGGAGCGGAGGTCGGTCCGCTGGTGGTGCGCTACCTCGGGGTGCGCCTGGACGGGGACCGGTTGAGACTGGCCCATGGCAGCGACCTGCCCGCGCAGGGCCGCCTGTACGGCCTGGGCGCGCTGGCCAGCGAGGCGGACCGCGACGCCTACGGCCTGCGTTCCGACGACGCCATAGCGGCCCGGGGGACCGTGGCTGCCGACTGGATGAGCGTGGCCGTGGCGCTCGACGGGGACGAGCGCGAGGCGGCGTTCGCGGCGTGCGTCGAGCAGCGCTGGGCGGAGGTGGCGCGTGTTGACCACGCCACAGGGTGAGGCCCCTACTCAGGACTCAGGACTCAGGACTCAGGGCTCAGGACTCGCGGAGGTGGCGCATGCTGACCACGCCACGGGATGAGGGACAGGTAGGCTACCGCTTCGCCCGGTCCTGGGCGGAGGTGCGCGCGCTGCTCGGAGACGCGGACCTGTTCCCGCTCGCCTCCAGCTACGCTCTGCTGGCGCGGGCCGATCGGGTAGAGCTGGTGGCGCTCCAGCGGGCGCTGGAGGACGAGCTGCTGGCGGCAGCGTGGCCGGCCGGGCACGCCTTCAACGCGCGGTGCGAAGTCCAGTGGACGCGCCGGGGCGACGGGTACGAGCTGCGCCTGCTGGCCGAGGCGGCGCCCCCGGCTGGCTGGGAGGCGTGCGGACGCTACGAGGTGGGGGAAGAGGTGGCGCTGCTGCTGTTCGGCCAGCGCAAGCCGGGCCAGGCCTGCTGGCGCGAGACACGCATTCCCCGCGAGCTCTCCTATCCGGTCGCGGGCACCGGTCGGGCCCGCCTGGTGGCGGTGCCATACCGGCGGGATGGGATGACGCTTCGATACCGCTGGAAGGGGGTGAGGGCCGATGGCCTGGCAGGAGCGTGAGCGGGCGCCGAAGCCGTTTGGGTTTGTTACTCCAGGCCGGCCGAGCCGGCGGGCGCCGCCCGGCCACGAGCGCTGGTCCGGCGACTACACGGGCACGTTCGAGTGTACGTTGGCGACGCTGACGCCGCTCCACGTAGGCTCCGGGCTGTTCCGCCTGGCGGGCGGCAAGGTGATCAAGGAGATGGCGCGCTCCGGCGACGAGCTGGTCGTGCCCGGGTCGTCGCTGAAGGGCGCGTTTCGCAGCGCGGCCGAGGCCATCTCCGCCTCATGTACCGCAACCGATCGCCGGCAGGCTTGCCGGGAGCCGGGGGCGCTGTGCGTGGCCTGCCGCATCTTTGGCGGCCTGGGCTACCTGGGGCGGGTGCGCTTCACGGATGCGCGGCTGCGCTCTGGCCCTGGTGCATCCGAGCACGACGTGCCCACCCTGTTTGCGCCGAAGCGTGGCCTCGCCGGCTGGAAGTTCTACCAGCACGGCCAGCCGGCCGCCGGCGGCGAACCCTGGGAGGTGGTGGTCGAAGGGACGCGGTTCGAGTTTGGGCTGGAGGTGGAAAGCCTGGCCGGCGCGGAGTTGTGCCTGGTGCTGACGGCCATGGGCGCCTTTGGGGACCTCACCCCCAAGCTGGGGGGCGGCAAGCCCAGGGGCCTGGGCAGCGTGCGAGTGGAGGTCGCCAGCGCGCGTCTCAGGCAGGTGCGCCAGGCCGCGCTCACCTACGACGCGGGGGTGGTGGCGATGCCCGGGGCGCACCTGCTGCAGCAGGTCGGCAGGGCGAAGGGCCTCATCGACCAGCAGGCACTCGCTCAGTTGCGCACGCTGTGGGCCTACCCCGGCCCCGGGCAGGCCCCGTCTGGCGTGTATTGAGCCGAGTCGACAGTCCACAGTCCACAGTCGACAGTGCGCTAGCGCACTGTCGACTCCTGGTTGGTCGGGTCGACTATCCGAGCTGCGACCGTGAGGGAGCGCGGACCTCCGCTCCCTCACGGTCGCGGCTCGGATAGCACCCCTCACTTACGGGTCACAGAAAACTGGCGCACTGTCGACTGTGAACTGTCGACTGTCGACAATGTACCCGGTGGCACAGGCGTCTCGCCTGTGCGGGGGGTGCAAGGAGGAGCGGCATGGACACGGAGGCCCGCCTGAAAGCAGCCCAGAAGCTGGCCGACGCGCTCGGCCAGCCCGTCACGGTGCGGACGAGAGACGGACCCAAGCACGAGCCCATGGACGACAACGAGGTCAAGAAGATCTTCCGGGTGCTCTGCCAGACGCGCGACCTGGCGCTGGTCCACCAACTCGTCCAGCAGTTGCCCGACTCGCCCTTTGCCGGGCGGACCCGCACCACACCCGAGTACTACCGGCGCCTCAAAGAGACGATCCCCCGCCACCTGCCCACCTCGATGGCCGTGGACGACGCGTTGTGGATCCTGGGCTGGGCGGCGCGGCTGATGAAGTACGAGGCGAGCGTTCGCTCCGGAGGGACGGCCCGGGGCAGGCAAGGGGGACGCCGATGAACGTGCTGGTGGCCTCCCTGGGCGAGTCGCCGGCCGTGGTGACGGCGACCCTCGACGCGCTGGAGCGAGAGGATCGGGTGCGTATCGAGCGGGTAGTCACCATTGGCACCGGCGGCTGGGACGTGGGGCGCTCGGTCGAGGTGCTGCACCGCGAGTTCCAGGGGCACTACGGCGGGCGTGTGGCGTACATTCCCGACCAGGTCGAGGCCCAGGACCTGCTGGCCGAGGCGGACCACCTGGCGTACCTGCAGGCCATCGCCCGGTGGCTGAAGACCTACCGCGCGCACCGGGTCTACCTCAGCCTCTCGGGCGGGCGAAAGACCATGTCCGCGCTGGTGGCCATCGCCGCCCAGCTCTACGGCGCCCACGCGCTCTGCCACGTGGTTCCCCAAGACCCCACCCTGGAGGAATCGAGCAAGGTGGACCAGCTCCTGAGGCTGCCCGTCGCCGAGCAGGCGCGCGTGCTCCACCCGGGGCAGGACGAGGTCCACCTGGTGCGGCTGCCGCTGCTCAGCCTCTTCCCGCTGCTGGATGACATCCTGGCCACACTGCGGGGTGGGCAGGGCACCGACCCTCGCGCGGCGGACGTGCTGCTGGCGAGTGGCCTGGTCGCGCGCGAGGGCGGCGCGATGGTAGCCACGCCTCCAGGGCGCCAGTTGCTGGAGCTGCTGGACGAGGTCGAGCAGTTGCCCGCCCCACGCGCGGAAGCCGGCGCGTGCGAAGTGGCGATCCAGGACCACGGGTACGGCGGGAAACGCGAGCGCGTCAAACTATACGCGGAGAAGCTGGCGTCCGCCTGTCCCTGGGCGACGAAGGTCGAGACGATCCCATACGGCCCCAGACCCAGGACCGCGATTCGTGCCAGGCACCCGGACGGACGGATCGAGCTGGACGTGCGAGTGGGAGAGCTGGCCATTGGGCTGTGCGTCCATACCACGGCCCGGACCGCCGGCCAGACCGAGCGCGTGGCTCGAGAGCTCGAGAAGCTCCTGGCCGGGCTCCGATGAGCGCGTGCTGGAACACCGTGCCATGAGCCCCGCCCAGCGCTCAGGACTCAGCACTCAGCACTCAGCACTCAGGACTGCGATGAGCGCCTGCTGGAAGGCCATGCCATGAGCCGCGCCCTCGTGCTCACCGTCGGCACCGGCACCCGGTCGGATAGCGACATCACTCAGCCACTGGTGCTGAGTATCCGCGACTCCAACCCGGAGCGGGTGGTGTTCCTGGTGTCCGAGACCAGCGAGCCGGTCGCGCGGCGGGTGTGCCAGGCGTGCGCCCTGGGCGACGAGCGGGTGGAGCTGGTGGGCCTGCGCGACCCGGAGCACGTGGACCGGGTAGCCGAGCAGGCCCTGGAGGCGTTGCGGGGGCTGCGCGCCCGGGGCTTCGCCCCGCGGGAGATCGATGCAGACTTCACCAGCGGCACCAAGGCCATGTCGGCCGGCCTGGCGCTGGCCGCGCTGGCCTTCGGCTGCAACGCGCTCAAGTACGTCACCGGACGGCGAGAGCAGGGGGTGGTGGTCTCCGGCACCGAGGAGATCCGCGTCGTCCGCCCGGCTGCCACGCTGGCCCAGCGCGAGCTGGAGGTGGCCGTGCGCGGGCTGCGGCTGCTCCAGTACCGGGCAGCGCGTGCCGCGTGTACGGGCCTGGTGCGGGCAGCGCTCTCCGAGTACGACCGTCGCCTGGCGGACGGCGTGGACGCTCTGGCCGAGGCCTACGACGCCTGGGACAAGTTCAAGCAGGGCGGCTTCATGGGTGCGTACCGTCGAGCGGACCTGGAGCTGGCGGAGCTGGCCCCGTTCCGGCTCGCGGCAGGTGTCGGCGAACGGGTGGTGCGCATCGGCCAGGCCAGGCAAGAGCGCCGCGTATCGCGCGACCTGCTGGCCGACCTGTTCAACAACGCCGAGCGCCGCGGGCGAGAGGGCCGCTTCGACGACCAGGTGGCCCGGCTGTACCGGGCTGTGGAGATGCTGGCCCAGCGGGAGCTCCAGCGGCAGCACGAGGTATCGACCGACGACGTGCATCCGGAGGCGCTGCCGTCGCTGCCGGCAGAGGTGTACCGTCGGCTGGAGGAGCGGCGCAACGCCCGCGACGGGCAGATCAAGCTGGGGCTGCAGGACGCCTACGGGCTGCTGGAAGCCCTGGGCCATCCGCTGGGCGGCACGTTTCGCCGCGACCAGGAGTTGAGCGCCGCCCTCAACCATCGCAACGCCAGCATCCTGGCCCATGGCGTCCAGCCCATAGACGAGCGGCAGGCACAAGCACTGGACGGGCGTGCCCGCAAGCTGGCCCGTGTGGCGGTGCCAGACCTGGACGAGCGGTGCAGCGCCCTCCAGTTCCCGTGGCTGCGGGAGGGCTGACGGCCGCGGCCGCGCTCGCCAGCCGCCCACGAACGCTCGCCCCAGGCGCCCCAGAGCCGAGGCTTCGCAAATCGTCGCCCACGATCGTCGTCCAGGGGCCGGAGGAGCGCCTGCGCGGCCCCGCCGGCGCCAGAAGCAACCAGAAGCAATACGAAACCAGCGCCCGGAGCTTCGCAAAAGCCCCCCCTTCCGGCGCAGAAATCGATTTGCGAACAGGCTCGCCGGACAGCCATCGGATGGGCTATAATACGCCTCACCGGAGTTGCAGCCATACGCCTCGCCGCAAGGGTACCGAAAGACAAGCCCCGCTCAACCGTCCCGGCCCGGGGGGTTGCAGCCCTACGACCCGCAGCAAGGGTACTGAAAGCACCCGCGTGGGGCGGCCAAGCTGAAGAACGTGAAGGCGGTTGCAGCCCTACGACCCGCAGCAAGGGTACTGAAAGCTCCGGCTTGCCGATCTCCAGCCGCCAGCGGCCGGCGTGGTTGCAGCCCTACGACCCGCAGCAAGGGTACTGAAAGTAGGCCAGGAGTGAGGTGGCGCTGTAAGCCGCGAAACGTTGCAGCCCTACGACCCGCAGCAAGGGTACTGAAAGCCGCGTTTGCCGAGACGGTTGTGGAGCGCACGAAAGACCTGTTGCAGCCCTACGACCCGCAGCAAGGGTACTGAAAGACACCTCCATCCCTCAGCAGGATACCACTTACCCTAGTTGCAGCCCTACGACCCGCAGCAAGGGTACTGAAAGCCAGATCGAACACCGGCGCCGGGTCCTCGATCCCTTGTTGCAGCCCTACGACCCGCAGCAAGGGTACTGAAAGATGAGCAGGAGGGCCGAGACCAAGGTGGCAATGCCCAGCGTTGCAGCCCTACGACCCGCAGCAAGGGTACTGAAAGCTCAGCGGTCTTTACCTCCAGGGCGAAGAACCGGCCCCGTTGCAGCCCTACGACCCGCAGCAAGGGTACTGAAAGCCAGATCGCCAGGCTGTGGAGCGGGTCAAGCTTTTAGAGTTGCAGCCCTACGACCCGCAGCAAGGGTACTGAAAGTACGCCTCCTAGCGAGCCGGCGCCGATTTGATCTGCGTTGCAGCCCTACGACACTCACTTATACACAT
>JACQUR010000491.1 GCA_016210245.1 Chloroflexota bacterium | reverse complement strand
TCCGGCCGGGCGAGCGGAGCTCCGCGTACTCGCGGCCCTGGCCGTCGCGCAGGACGAGCTGCCGGTCGCCGCGGAACCCGCCCACACCGCGGACGAAGCGGAACGGCGGCTCGGTCGTGGCGACGAGCTGCACGACCGTCCGCTCGCGGTCGGCGAGCACGCTGGCGACGCGCACCGTGATCCCGTGCAGGCTGACCGCGCCCTGCGCTTCGCGCGCCGCAAGGAGCCCGGCCTGCTGAGCGAGCGTCAACGGGACTCGGACCTGCCAGGCGCCGACGGGGGCCGGGCCATCGACCACGACTTCCGCCGTGCGCGCGTCGGCGTCGAGCCCGACGAAGATGGCCTCGGCACGGAAAGTCTGGGAACCCCCGGCCGCCACGGCGCCGCCGGCGCTCATGCTCCACACCCGTGAGGCCGGCGGGTAGGTCTTACCACGGTCGTCGCGCAGGGCCAGCCGAACCTGCTGCGGCGGCACGCTCGGGGTCGATGGCAGGCCCGTGATCTCCATCTGCACGGTGGCCTCACCACCCGTCGAGAGCAGGCTCTTGACGGTCAGCGTCGCCCCGTCGCGGGACGCCGACACCGGCCCCGTGGCTGCCAGAGCCGTCGGCTCGCAGGCCCGAATGCCGAGCCCTGGCACGAAACACAGCAGACGGTCCATTTGTGCCCTCACCCCCGGGGAGTTCCACAGCCCGATGGCCAGCACCAGCAGGAGTGCTGCCGCCACGCCGGTGACCTGCGCTGGGTGGAGTCCAGCGAAGTGGCGCACTCTGCGCGCCTTCGAGGGCGCGGACGTGGCCTCATCACAGGCCGCCACCAGCACCCGGTGCCATACCCGCTCCCGGACCGTTGGGCTGGGCGCAACGCCCCGCTCGACCAGCGCCACCGCCCGAATGAAACGCGCCTCCTCCTCGTCCAACTCCTGGGGGGCGACGGTGCCGGGCTCCCGGACAATGGTGTCCAAGAACTGATCCAGCAGCTCGACCTGGTGCGCTGTGTCCGTCATGGCCATCCCTCCTTGTCCGTCTGCACGTACGCGGCGCGGAGTTGCTGCACGATGCGGTGGAGGGCCACACGTACCGCCCCTTCGCTTCTGCCGAGCACCGCGCCGATCTCCTTGGCCGTAAGCTCGCCGGCCATCTTGAGGGCCAGGAGTTCGCGTTGGTTCTCCGGCAACTGCGCGAGGAGCCGCGCGATGCGTTGGCGCTCTTCCTCCCGCAGCAGGAGCGTCAATGCCGGCTCATCGGGATCAGATAGGTCGGCCGCCAGCGTCGCCGCTGCACCGTCGAGCGACGCGTGCGGGCGTCGGTCGCGCAACTCGTTCGCGACCACGTTGTGGGCGATTCGGAACAACCAGGCGGCGACGGAGCCACCCCGGTACTCTGGCAGGCCGGCCAGTGCGCGGGTGAAGACGAGGCCGGTGAGATCCTCCGCGTCCTCGGGCCGGTCCACCCGTCGTAGACAGTAGCGATAGACGCGCGGGAAGTACCGCTCGTAGATGGGCGCGAAGCGCGCCGGGTCCGCGCGGGCCTCCTTGAGGATGGCGCCCTCATCCGCCGGAGAGCTCAGAGGCCTCCACTCTCCCGGGCCCTCTTGTGGGAACGGCCTGGGCTGCACCACCGGTCGCCTCGCCTGCGTCGTCATAGCGTGACCGCACCCAAAGACACGGTGGGCCTGTCGCCGTTACACGATACATGCCGGGATCGGCCGCCGTGCGCAAGGCAAAGAAAAAGCTGGGGACGAGGGTGTCATCCACGGGCTGGCGGGGACGGGGGCCTTCTTGACGCAGATAGGTGATGGCCGTCACAGCATGGCGCCGCGTCGGCTACAATGGAGACAATAGCGACACACATCGGAGATCGAGAAAGGACATCGCGATGGCATCTCCCGTGAGTCTGCGCCTTCCCAGGGCGATGGCCGAGAAGGTGCGCCGGATTGCCGCCTCAGAGCACCGCTCTTTCGCCGAAATGCTGAGGGTGCTGACCGAAGAGGCCGTGAAGATGCGTGAGTTCCCCGACATCGTCTTCACCAATGGGCCCACCGGGCGCCGGGCGACCTTCCGAGATGGACTGGATGTCTGGGAAATCATCGAGCCCTACCTGTTGGCTGGCAAAGACTGGTCCGCCCTGCGGCAAAGCTACCCGGAGGTGGATGAGGGCAAGCTGCGCGCGGCGGTCCGGTACTACGAAAGCTACCCGGATGAGATCGAGGCGCGCATCGCCCTCAACCAGGCTTCATGAGCCTGGCCTTCCTGCTGGACGAAGATATCAGTTTTCGCGTGGCCGAGGGACTGCGTCAACGCGGCGTCGACGCAATCTCTGTCCAGGAAGTGGGTCGGGCCAACAGGCACTTGTCCGACGAGGACCAACTTGTCTTCGCGGTGAGCGCCGGACGCGTGCTGGTCACCTACAATCGGGCAGACTATCAGGTGCTTGACGCAACATGGCGCATGCAAGGGCGAACCCACGCCGGCATCCTGTGGTGCGCTGAGAGAAGCATCCCTCGCCGGGCAATCGGCGATCTCGTCCGTGCCATCGAGGCGTTCGCACGCCAACACGATTCGATCGAGGGAGTTTGCCTGGCACTGCCACGTCTATCAGCCTAGCGCTCCTTGCCCACAAGTCCGGCAGCCAAACGCCCGATCCTCAATCACCTCCAGCCCATGCTGCCAAACCGTCAAGTCGCGCCTGGCGGCCGCCATCCGGAGCTGGTGGGTGAGGCCTGGCTGCACGTCGATGCAGAGGCGCGGACGCTTGCTTGAGGACTCCATCTCTCGGGTCACAAGACGCGACCTCCATGGGAACAATGCCCTGGGGGCGCGCTGGTGCCGACGACACCAGCGGTGTGGCCCTGTGCGGGGAGGACATGCACCCCGTGTCAAATCAAATGAGAATGTTACCGAAGGGGAGTCCTGAGGGACGGTTCCCTCAAATGGGAAGGTTACCGGGGCCGCCGCTCCTTTCTCAGATCTGGGTCGTTGGTAGTGTCGTTGGTAGTAGGGTGGGGAGGGCAAGTCCGGGCGCTCAGGCCGCCACCTCCTGGGCGCCCGCCGCGGCCGGCTGCCCGGCCGGGCGGGGCAGCCACAGCGCGTCCAGGCCGGCGTGGAGCTCCCGGCGGAGCGCCCGCGGGTTGGTCCGGTCGTGCAGCGCCTCCAACTCAGCCCGGCGCGCCGGGCTGAGCACCTCGCTGGCCAGCAAGCGGGCCAGCGGCGTCTTGGCCGCGTCCCACTTGCGGCGTACCCGCGTGCCGGTATCGGTCTTCTCGATCAGATGCAACACCGG
>JACQUR010000488.1 GCA_016210245.1 Chloroflexota bacterium | reverse complement strand
GGCGCGGCCAGGGCGGGCGCCGGGCCCGGCGCAGGCGGCGTTCCCGGGAGCGGCGGCGCTGCCGGGATGGGCGCTCCACCCGGGGGGGGCACCAGGACCAGGGAGGGCGCGGCGGACAGGCCGGGAAACGCGCCCAGCAGATTGGTGCCGGGCAGCTCGAGCGGGCGGGCGAGACCCAGGGGGCCGTCGGGGCGGTACTGGCGGTAGAAGCGCGAGCCGCGGGCCTCCGCCTCCAGGTCCGGCGGCAGGTTCACGCCGGTGAGCAACGCCTTGAGCTGGTCCGCCAGCAGCAGCGCCTGGGTCTGGCCGGTGCTGGCGTCGTGGTGCATGATCCCCCTCTGGAAGCGCTGGTAGATGAAGGCGTTGTTGCGGGGATCGCGCGTGGGCGGCGAGGTGGGCAGCCCCCACAGCTCCAGCGCGAACCCGGGCAGCAGGCCGGGCTCCCCGTCCCCCTCCGGAAAGGCCTCCTCGTAGCGCACGGTACCGAAGAAGGCCGCCAGGAACCCTACCGGCTCGCCCTCCCATACGTCCGGCACGCGCGCCTGCACGAACGCCAGCGCCGCCTCCAGGTCGACCGCGAGCGGCGCCTGGGCCACGTAGCCGGGGTCGACGGGAGGCAGCGTGGAGCCATTGACGTGGGTATAGGGCAACACGTCCTGGGTCAGCAGGTTCAAGACCCCAACCGAGCCCTCCGGGCGGAGCTGCAGCACGTGGCGCTGGAAGACCTGGACTCGCGTGCCCAGTAACTGGAAGGTCTGGGACACGGGCAGGCCGAAGGTCCGCGCGCCGCCCCGGTGCTGGAAGTAGTCCCAGAAGCGGTCGTCGTCGATGCGCACGCCGGTCTGCGGGAAGTACCGCGGATCGTCTGGAGGGAAGGATTGGGCCGAGAGCCCCGGCGCGTTCACGACCACGCTGGCCAGTACCACGAGCGCGAGCAGGACCGCGGTGGAGAGCGGTGCGCTCGGGATGAGGTGAGGAGGAACCCGCATGCCCGCCATCTTTCTAGGTCAAACAGTTGTCTGCCGGGGGTGACTGCAGGCCGGCGCAGCAGAAGTGGATCGATCATAGCAGGAAGGCGGCTGGCCGGGAAGAGGGCCACCCCAGCTTGCTTGCTGACGGGGTCATCTCTCAGCGATAATAGCGCTAAGTGCTCGGATTGCGTAGACTGGGAGGAGTGTGGGGCTCATGGAGAAAACCGTCGCCGCCTTCGAGGCCCGCCGCCAGTTCGGGAAGATCCTGACTGACGTGCTCACTCGTGGGGACCGGTTTGTGGTGGAGCGCCACGGCGAGCCCGTGGCGGCAGTGGTCCCGATTGAGGTCTACGAGCAGTGGAAGAAGGCCCGCAGCGCTTTCTTCGCCAGAGCCCGCGCTGCTGCCGAGCAGGCCAACCTGCCGCCGGATGAGGCAGACCGATTGGCCGCCGAGGCTGTCAGAGCAGTGCGGGCTGCCACCACCCCATGAGGGTGGTCATCGATACCAACGTCCTGGTCAGCCGCTACTTGTCCCCCGCAGGTAGCCCTGCGCGCGTCTTCGCCCGGTGGGAGCAGCACGCGTTCACCCTCGTCGTCTCCGAGCCGCTGCTTGCAGAGTACCAGCGCGTGCTCCTCTACGAGCGCATCGCCGCTCGCCACCGCATGGCACCCACGGAGGTTGCCGAGGTCATCGAGGAGTTCCGCGGGTTCGCATACGTGGTCGAGCCACAGGAGACCGTTACGGTGATCTCGGCGGATCCGCCGGACAACAGGGTGCTGGAGTGCGCCATCGCGGGCGCAGCCGCGTACATCGTGAGTGGCGACGGGCACCTGCTCGAGCTGCAAGAGTACCGGGGCGTCACCATCCTCTCCCCAGCGGCGTTCCTTGCAGTGCTGTCTCAGGAGCGCGGCGGACAGCCGTAGCGGAAGAAAACTGAATGACCCTGGTCCGTGGCAGCCGCTCCTGGCAAGGCATCGGCGGGGAGCTTTACAATAAGAACCCATCGGGTGGTCCGTCACTCATCATCTGAGGTGAGGAGTGCTATCCGAGCCGCGACCGTGAGGGAGCGCGGACCCGGGTCCGCGCTCCCTCACGGTCGCGGCTCGGACAGCACTCCTCACTCGACGCGTGACGCACCACTGGAGATGTTCACGGAGGGCCACCCCCTTGCTCATCCTGGCGCTCGTCGCCCTGGCTAGCCTGGCCCTGGGGGCCGCGGTGCTGCGGGTGCGCACCTCGCTCGGCGCCCTGCGGGCGGTGACCCCCGGCCCGCTGCCGGAGCCGGCCCCGCGGGTGTCCATCCTGGTGCCGGCGCGCAACGAGGCCGCCAACATCGTAGCCTGCCTGCGCTCGCTCCTCGCCCAGGACTATCCACGCTTCGAGGTCATCGTGCTGGACGACCAGTCCACCGATGGCACCGGCGAGCTGGTGGCCCAGCTCGCGGGCGCAGACCGTCGGCTGCGCCTCCTCCAGGGGCAGCCGCTGCCGGCTGGCTGGACGGGCAAGAACTTCGCCCTGGCGCAAGCGGCCGCGCTCGCGCGGGGCGACTGGCTGCTCTTCACCGATGCCGATACCCTGCACGAGCCACAGACGCTCACCGCGGCGCTCAGCACGGCCGAGCGCCGCGGCCTCGACTTCCTGTCACTGGCGACCGGGCAGGTGCTGGGAGGGGTGTGGGAGCGACTGGTGGTGCCCGTGGTGGCGGCGGTGGTGGGACTGGCGACGCCCGTGCAAGCGGTCAACGATCCCAAGCGCACCGGTACGGCTTTTGCGCTCGGCCAGTTCATCCTGATCCGGCGTCGAGCGTACGAAGGGATGGGTGGCCACGCGGCCGTGCGGGCTGAGATTCTCGAGGACTGCGAGCTCGCCAGGCTTGCCAAGCAGGCAGGCTTCGCGCTCCTGCTGGCCGACGGCCGGGCGCTGGTGCGTGCGCGCATGTACCGGGGCTTCCGCGACCTGTGGGAGGGGTGGACCAAGAACGCCTTCCTCGGACCGGGCGGGCGTGTCTCCATCGCCCTCGGCGGCCTGGCCTTCATCACCCTCCTGGGCGTCGGCCCCTTTGCCGCCTGGGCTCTGGCGGCCATCGCCGTGGCCCGCCAGCCGCTGGAGCACGACATGCTGCTGCTCGGGCTGGCCAGCCTGCACCTGGTGGTGCTGCTGTGTGGCTGGAGCAAGGTCTGCCGGGGCTTCCAGGTCGGCTGGCCCTACCCGCTGGCGCTCCCGGTGGGCGCGTTGGTCCTGGACGCAATCCTGATCAACTCGGCCTATCGCCACCTGGCAGGTCGGGGCGTCGCCTGGAAGGGGCGGCGCTACGGTCGGGAGTCGGGGACCAGGGATCAGAGGTTGGGGGTTGGGGGTTAGCTTTGGAAGACTCGAGCCCCTCGCGCATCGTGCTTGCCCGCTCGACGCCACGGCCCGTGGCGCTGCTGGTGGCCATGCGGCCACGGCAGTGGCCGAAGAACCTGCTGGTCTTCGTGGGCCTGCTATTCTCCCTGAACCTGACCAGCCCCACCTCGGTGGCCGTCGCTGTCGCCACCTTCGTGCTGTTCTGCGCCCTCTCCAGCGCCGGGTACCTGCTCAACGACCTGGCCGACGTGGAGGCCGACCGCCAGCACCCGCGCAAGGCCCTGCGCCCGATCGCCGCCGGCTACCTCTCCATGCCCGCCGCCGGGCTGGCTGCTGCGCTGCTGGCCGCCGGCGGTCTGGCGGCCGCCTTTCTGATCCGCCTGGAGCTGGGCGCCGTGGCGCTCCTCTACCTGCTGGTCACCCTGGGCTACAGCCTGTGGCTCAAGCACCTGGTCTTGATCGACGTGTTCGCTCTCTCGGCCGGGTTCGTGGTACGGGCGGCGGCGGGCGCGGTGGCCATTGGCGTGCCCATCTCGCCCTGGCTCTACGTGTGTACGGTGCTCGGCTCGCTCTTCATCGCCCTCGGCAAGCGGCGGCACGAGCTGGTGCTGCTGGAGCGCGAGGCATTCAACCACCGGCGCACGTTGAGCGAGTACTCGGTCGAGCTGGTCGATCAGCTCCTGATCATCGTCAGCTCGGCCACCATCATGGCCTACTCGCTCTACACCTTCTCAGCCGACAACCTGCCCCGCTACCACTTCATGATGTTCACCATCCCCTTCGTGCTCTACGGCGTGTTCCGTTACCTGTACCTGATCCACCAGAAGGGCCTCGGCGGCGCCCCCGAAGACCTCCTCCTCGGCGACCGCCCGCTCGCTATCGCGGTGGTGGGCTGGGGCATGGTGAGCACGGCCATCCTCTACCTGGGCGCGAGGTAGGCGTTCAGCTCGCAGAAAGCAGCATGGGAAAGGGCACCGTGGGATGCCCTTTCCCATGCTGCTTTCTGCGAGCTGAACGAAGCTAGCGCTTGGTGTACTGCGGCGCCTTCCGTGCGCGCTTGAGGCCTGGCTTCTTGCGCTCTTTGACCCGCGGGTCACGCGTGAGCAGCCCTGCCTGGCGCAGCACCGGCTTGTGCGTCTCCTCCTCCGCCTTCACCAGCGCCCGCGCGATGCCGTGGGCCAGCGCCCCGGCCTGGCCGGTGATGCCGCCCCCCGCGGCCTTGGCCACGACGTTGTAGTTGCCAATGGTGTTGGTGATGCGCAAGGGGAGGGTCACCAGCGTCTGGTGCGCCGGCCTGGGCAGATACTCCTCCAGGGGCTTGCCGTTGACCACAATATGCCCGGCCCCTGGCTGCAGCAGCACCTGGGCAATGCTGGTCTTGCGACGACCAACGGCTCCAAACTGGTTCTTCCGTGCCGTCGCGGCTCGTTCCCCTCGTTCCCGTTCTTTCACCCTTCTCTCCTATCCTGCCCTCTGCTGCGAGCCAGCCACCTGCGCCTGGTGCGGGTGCGCGGGGCCCGCGTAGACCTTGAGCTTGCGAAACATGGCCCGCCCGAGCACGTTGTGCGGCAGCATGCCCCGCACGGCATGCTCGATCACCCGCTCCGGGTGGCTCGCACGCACCTCGGCCAGCGAGCGGCTCTTCAGCCCAGCGGGGTAGCCGCTATGGCGGTAGTAGAGCTTCTCGGTCAGCTTGCGGCCGGTGACCCGCACTTTCTCGGCGTTCACCACCACCACGAAATCGCCCGTATCCAGGTGGGGCGCATAGCCCGGCTTGTGCTTGCCCTTCAGGAACTGGGCAATCTGCGAAGCCAGACGACCCAGCGTCTGGCCCGAGGCATCCACCACGCGCCACTCGCGGCGAATCTGCGACGCCTTTGGCGAAAAGGTCTTCACGGTTCAAACCTTCCTTGCCATAGTCCACGTACATCAAGACCAGCCCGTGGGCTGGCACGTTTGGTCCCGCCTGGCCGCGCGCAGCACCTTGCAGCAGCTCTGCCACAGACTCCGCGCGCAGCTTGCCCCGGCCCACCCAGAGCAGCGTGCCGACGATGCCGCGCACCATCTGGCGCAGGAAAGCGTCGGCCCGAATATCAAAGTATAGGCAATCCTCTGCCTCAGTCCAATCCGCCCGATAGATCGTCCGCCAGGTGCGGCGGCCCGGGCGCACATCCTTGCTCCAGCCTGTGGTGAAGGCTCGAAAATCGTGGCGACCCACCAGCAGCCCGCTCGCCGCGCGCATCGCCTCCAGGTCCAGCGGTCCGGGGACATGGTAGCTGTAGCGGCGATACCAGACGTTCCGAACCTTGCCGCGCCAGAGGGTGTAGCGATACCAGCGCCAGCGGGCGCTGCGCCGGGCGTCGAACCCCGGGTGCTCTTCGGTCGCTCCTACGACGGCAATGTCCTCCGGCAAGCGCGCATTCAAAGCCCGCTGCAGCACGGCCGGCGCCATGGCAGCCGGCGTCTGAAACGAAACCACCTGGCCTGCCGCGTGGACGCCCGCGTCCGTCCTGCCCGCCGCGACCACCCACACCGGGTGCTGGAGGGTCGCCGCGAGCGCCGCCTCCAACTCACCCTGGATAGTCCGGCCGCCGGGCTGGCGCGCAAACCCCTGGTACGCGGTCCCCTCGTATTGAATATCCAGACGAATCGTCCGGTCCGGATTTTGGATTTTGGATTTTGGATTTTGGATTGAGGACGGGTAGCGCACGGTGCCCGATCCAAAATCCAAAATCGCTACTCCACCAGCTCCAATTGCGCCAGGGGCGCGGCGTCTCCGCGCCGAAAGCCCAGCTTGATCAGGCGGGTATAGCCGCCCGGGCGATCGCGGAACTTGGGTGCCAGCTCGGTCATTACCTTGTGGACCACCGACGGGTCGTAGAGCTGGGCCGCCACCCGGCGGTACGCGTGCAAGCTGCCCTCGCGCGCCCTGGTGATCAGCTTCTCTACCTCGCGCTGCACTTCCTCAGCCTTCGGCTCGGTCGTGCGCAGGTGCTCGTAGCGCAGGAAATCGGTCATCAGGTTGCGAAGCATCGCCAGGCGGTGGTCCGTCGGCCGGCCAAGCTTGCGCCCCCCGTACAGGTGTCTCAAGGCCCTCTCCCTACTCTTCCTCTTCCTGGAGCACGAGCTCCGGCTCTGGCGCGGGCTCCCCCTCCAGCTCCTCCGCTTCTTCTTCTTCTTCTTCTTCTTCTTCTTCTTCCTCCTCTTCCTCAGCCGCGGTCGCTCGGGTAACCTTGCTCTCGCCCGTCTGGATGCCGTGCTCCTGCAGCTTCTCCCGCAGCTCGTGCAGCGACTTCTGCCCAAAGTTGCGCAGGGACAGCAGTTCGTCCTCGCTCATCTGCAGGATCTGCCCCACCTTGGTGATCTGGGAGCGCTTGAGACAGTTGTAGGTCCGGGCGGAGAGCTCCAGCGCCTCGATGGGCATGTCGTAGACCCGCGGAGGCACGGCGCCGGAAACCAGCGAGGTCTTCTCCCCTCGGCGGACTGGCTGCTGGAGCTCGGTGAAGATGCTCAGGTTGTCGATCAGGATGTTCGCCGCCTGCGCCAGCGCCTCGGAGGGCGTGATGGTCCCATCGGTCTGGACCTCCAGGGCCAGCCGCTCGAGGTCGGTGCGCGCACCCACCCGGGTGCTGGCCACGGTGTAGTTCACGCGCCGCACCGGGGTGAAGATGGCGTCGATCGGGATCACGCCCAGCGCCGAGGGCTCCCGCCCATCGGATGGAATGTACCCGCGGCCCCGCTCGACGGTCAGCTCGACCTCGAGCCGCGCCTCGGGCGAGTCCAGGGTAGCGATGTGCAGCTCCGGATTGACCACCTCCACCTCACTGGGATACATCAGGTCCGCCGCGGTGACCACGCCGGGCCCTGAGGCCTGCAGCCGCAACTGGACCGGCTCCTCGGAGAAGGACTTGAGGCGGAGTTGCTTGAGATTGAGGATCAGTTCCGTCGTGTCCTCCTTGACACCCGGAATGCTGCTGAACTCGTGGTAGATGCCATCCACGCGAATCGAGGTGACAGCCGCCCCCGGCAGGGACGACAGCAGCACTCGCCGGAGCGCATTGCCCAGGGTCAGGCCGAAGCCACGCTCGAGAGGCTCGACGTGGAAGCGACCAAACTCCTGCGAGCTGTGATCTACTTCCACTCGGGGATTCAGTGCTTCAGCCAAAGTCAAAGCCTCCTTTGATTTTGGGTTTTGGGTTTTGGATTTTGGATTGTCGTACGGGACTTGGCCTCGTCAATCCAAAATCCAAAATCCAAAATCCAAAATCCAGCCACCGCTAACGCGAATAGAATTCCACAACCAGTGCTTCGTTGATGTTGGTTTCGATCTGTTGCCGGGTCGGCAGCGCGGCGACGCGCGCGGTGAACTGCTCGGGGTCCAGCTCCAGCCAGGTTGGCACGGACTTCTTGGACAGCGCTTCGCGCGCGGTCTTGAAGTACTCCGTGTCTCGGCTGCCGGGCAGCACCGCGACCGCATCGCCCGGCCGAACCAGGGCCGAAGGGATGTTGGTCTTGCGCCCGTTCAGGGCGAAGTGGCCGTGGCGGACCAACTGGCGCGCCTGGCGGCGCGACTCGGCCAGCCCGAGGCGATAGACCACGTTGTCCAGGCGGCACTCCAGGATCTGCAGCAGGTTCTCGCCCGTGATGCCCGTTCGGCGCTCCGCTTCCTCGAAGTGCTTGCGGAACTGCTGTTCCAGCACGCCGTAGGTCGAGCGCGCCTTCTGCTTCTCGCGCAACTGCGCTCCGAACTCAGAAGTCTTGCGCCGGCGCTGGCCGTGATCGCCCGGCGCGTACGAGCGGCGCTCGACCGCGCACTTGGCGCCAAAGCAGCGCTCGCCCTTCAAGAACAGCTTGATGCCCTGCCGCCGACACTGCCGGCAAGCCGGACCCGTGTACCTCGCCATGCCACCTCCTGAGCTATCCAGTGGTCAGTGGCCAGTGGCCAGTGGTCAGCAGGAGTACTGACCACTGGCCACTGGCCACTGACCACTCCGTCTCACACGCGCCGCTTCTTGGGCGGTCGGCAGCCATTATGCGGAATGGGCGTCACGTCCACGATCCCGCTGATCGAGAGCCCCACCGCCTGGAGCGAACGAATGGCCGCCTCGCGGCCCGAGCCCGGCCCCTTCACGAACACGTCTACCTGGCGCATGCCGTGCTCCATAGCGCGCCGCGCCGCCGCCTCGGCCGCCATGCCCGCGGCGTACGGCGTGCTCTTGCGCGAGCCCTTGAAGCCCGCGGCCCCGGCGCTGCTCCAACTGAGCACGTTGCCATCCGGATCGGTGATCGTGACGATGGTGTTATTGAAACTGGACTGCACGAACGCCTTGCCTCTCGGCACGTTCTTGCGCTCGCGCCTCCGGACCCGCGTGACTGCCTTCTTCTTCTCCGCCATGTCCGCTCCACACGTTGCTCTCAGCGCTCGGGGGTCAGCCACCAGCCGTGGCTGATGGCTGACCACCGAGCGCTGAGAGCTTCTTACTTCTTCGCGCTCGCTCGCTTGCGGCCGGCCACGGTCTTGCGCGGGCCCTTGCGCGTCCGGGCGTTGGTGCGCGTGCGCTGTCCGCGCACGGGCAGGCCGCGCCGATGGCGCAGCCCCCGATAGCACCCGATCTCCATGAGCCGCTTGATGTTCAGGTTGACCTCGCGGCGGAGATCGCCTTCCACCTTGTACTCACGGTCGATCAACTCGCGGATGCGGTTGACCTCTTCCTCGGTCAGCTCCTTCACTCGGGTATCGGGATTCACATTTGCCCGAGCCAGGATGTCCCGACTCAGCGTCTGGCCGATGCCGTAGATGCTGGTCAGCGCCGCCTCCACGCGTCGCTCGCGCGGGATATCAACGCCAGCGATTCTCGCCACTGTGCTTCTCCTCCCGCCTCTGGCCCTATCCCTGCCTCTGTTTGTGCTTCGGAGTCGTGCAGATGATGCGCACCACCCCTCGGCGGCGAATCACTTTGCAGCGCTCGCAGCGCGGCTTGATGGATGCTCGCACTTTCATGGTTTGCCCTTCACCTTCCTGCCCACCGCCAACGCCGGGTCCCCACCGGCCCAAAGCCGGCGCCTGCCGCCCCGGGCAGGGCGGCAGACAATCCTGCTCATTGTAACAAATCTACCTAGTCGTTTGCCCGAGCGCCCCCAGCATCTCGGCCGCCACCGGCTCGATGGGCTGGTTTCCGTCCACCTCCACCAGGATCCGTCGGCGGCGGTAGTACTCGATCGCCGGCAGCGTCTGCTCGAAGTACACCTGCAGCCGGCGCTCGGCCGTCTCCAGCCGGTCATCCGGCCGCTGGGAGAGCTCGCCCCCGCAGGCATCGCACTGCCCGGGCGTGGCCGGCGGGCGGAAGACCTCGTGGTACGTGGCCTGGCAGACACGACAAATCCAGCGCCCGCTCAACCGTCGCAGCAGCACCTCAGTGGGCACCCGCAGGTAGATCGCCAGGTCGATCTGCTGGTCCCGGGCCGCCAGGGCCCGATCCAGCGCCTGTGCCTGCTCGACCGTGCGGGGGAAGCCGTCCAGGATCACCCCCCGCGCCGTGTCCGGCTCCCGCAGGCGCTCCATGATCATGGCGATCGTCACCTCATCCGGGACGAGCTCGCCGCGCTCCATGTACCCCCTGGCCACGCGGCCCAGTTCCGTGCCCTGCTGCACCGCAGCCCGGAACAGGTCGCCGCTGGCCACGTGGGCCAGGCCCGAGGTCTCCGCCAGGACGCCGGCCTGGGTCCCCTTCCCCGAGCCCGGCGCACCGATCAACACGACGTACAACGCACCCTCCCAGTGGTCAATGGTCAGCAGTCACTGACCACTGACCACTGGCCACTGACCACTAGTGAATGAATCCCCGGTAATGGCGCATCAGGAGCTGCGCCTCGAGCTGCCGCATCGTGTCCAGGGCGACGCCCACCACGATGAGCAGCGCGGTGCTGCTGAGTGTGAGCACCTGGACGTTGGTGGCGTGCCGCGCCACGAAGGGCAGCACCGCGACCGCGCCCAGGAACACGGCCCCGGCCAGGGTAATGCGGTTCAACACCCGGTACAGGTACTCCTGCGTCGGCCGGCCCGGCCGGATGCCCGGGATGAACCCTCCTTGCTTCTGGAGATTCTCGGCGATGTTCTGCTGCTGGAAGAGCACCACCGTATAGAAGAAGGTGAACCCGACCACCAGCCAGAAGTACAGCAGCCAGTAGACGATGCTGGTCTGCAGGTTGAAGACGTCGTAGATCCAGCGGGCGACCGTCGCCACCGCGGCCACCGGGCTGCCCAGGAAATACCCGGCCACGGTCCCCGGGAAGATCAGGATGGACGAGGCGAAGATGAGCGGGATCATGCCCGCCGAGTTGACCTTCAGCGGGATGTGGGTGCTCTGCCCGCCCATCATGCGGTTGCCGCGGATGCGCTTGGCCACCTGCACCGGGATGCGGCGCTGGCCCTCGTAGACGTACACGATCGCGGCGATGGTAGCCAGGCCCAGCACGCCGAAGATGACCAGCCCCCCGACGTTGCCGCCGGCCACCAGGCTCTGCCCGACGATGAACGGCAGGCGCGCCACGATGCCGCCGAAGATGATCATGGACACGCCATTGCCAATCCCGTACTGGGTGATCAGTTCGCCCAGCCAGATCAAGAGCATCGTGCCCGCGGTCATGCTGACGACGATCGACAACGTGCCCAGGGGATTGACGTTGAAGCCGAAGTCGCGGATGATCGGCTCGCCCCCCTGCAGGCTGAAGTTCAAGAGCTGCGGGGTGCCATAGGACTGCAGGGCTGCCAGCGGCACCGTCAGCCAGTGAGTCCACTGGTTGAGCTTGTTGCGCCCGGATTCCCCTTCCTTGGCCAGCTCCGTCAGCCGCGGCACGATGGGGATCAGCAACTGCATGATGATCGAGGCGGTGATGTACGGGTAGACGCCCATCGCCGCCACCGAGAAGGTGGCCATGGCCCCGCCCGAGAAGAGGTCCAGCATCCCGACCAACTGGTTGGTCTCGAACAGGCGCCCCAGGGCCTCGGTGTTCACGCCCGGGACGGGGATGTGGGCGATGAAGCGGAAGATGACCAGAATGAAGCCCGTGAAGAGCAGCTTCTGGCGCAGGTCTGGAATCTGAAAGGCGCTAAGCAGGGCGTTCAGCATGCTCGATCACTTCCACTGTGCCTCCGGCCGACTCGATCCTGGCCTGGGCGCTCCTGGAGAAGCGGTGCGCGCGCACCACCAACGGCTGGCGCACGTCGCCATCGCCCAGGATCTTGACCAGCTCGCCCGGCTGGCTCAGTCCAGCGTCGACCAGAGCTTGCACGTCCACCACGGCATTGGCCGGGAAGCGCTGGAGCTCGGCGACGTTGACCGCGTGGTACTCGCGCCGGAACGGGTTCCGGAAGCCGCGGCGGTACGGCAGCCGGCGCACCAGGGGCAACTGCCCGCCCTCGAAATACGGGGGGATACTGCCACCCGTGCGCGCCTTCTGGCCCTTGGTGCCCTTGCCGGCGGTGGTGCCGCGCCCGGAACCCAGCCCTCGGCCAACCCGGCGGCGCTCTTTCCTCGCGCCCCTGGGAGGCGCCAGCTCATCTAACCTCATGGGGTCTCACCGTCCTCCACCAGTTCCACCAGGTGGCTCACGTGCGCGATCATGCCGCGAATCTGGGGCGTGTCCGCCTGCTCCACCACCTGGTGCAAGCGGCGCAGGCCGAGCGAGCGCACCGTGGCCTTCTGCTGCTCAGCATACCCAATAGGGCTCTTGACGAGCCGGATTTTCAGCCGCCTGGCCGCGGCCGGCGCCTCATGCTCAGCCACCGGTCGCCCCTCGCGTCGGCACGAGCTGCCGCACATCCTTGCCCCGCCGCTGGGCCACCGCCTCGGGCTGCATCAACTCCGACAGCCCGTGGATCGTGGCCCGCACCACGTTGACGGCGTTGGAGCTGCCCAGCGACTTGGTCAGCACGTCCTTGATCCCGGCTGCCTCCACCACCGCCCGCACGGCGCCGCCGGCGATCACGCCGGTGCCCGGCGCGGCGGGCTTCAGCAGCACCCGCGCGGCCCCAAACCTGGCCACCACGGGGTGCGGAATGGTCGTCCCCTGCAAGGGGACCTGGATCAGGTTCTTCTTGGCGGCCTCCGTGCCCTTGCGGATAGACTCGGGCACCTCATTGGCCTTGCCCAGCCCGGCTCCGACGATGCCCTCCCCGTTGCCCACCACGACCACTGCGCTGAAGCTGAAGCGCCGTCCGCCCTTGACCACCTTGGCCACGCGGTTGACCTTGACGACCCGCTCCTCCAGCGTCAAACCCGTCGATTCAATCTTTGGCATACAAACTCCGGATTTCGGATTTCGGATTTCGGATTTCGGAATTGACAATCCGAAATCCGAAATCCGAAATCGCTAGAATTCTAATCCGCCCGCCCTGGCCCCTTCGGCCAGGGCCCGCACGCGGCCGTGGTAGAGGTAGCCCCCTCGATCGAAGACCACCCGCGACACGCCAGCCTGCTTGGCCCGCCGGGCCAACTCCTCACCCACCAGGCGCGCGGCAGTGGTCTTGTTGCCCTCCTGCACCCGGCTCCGCAATTCGGGCTCCAGGGTTGAGGCGGCCACCAGGGTCTTGCCGGCCCGGTCGTCGATGACCTGGCCATACAGGTGATTCAAGCTGCGGAACACGCTCAAGCGTGGCCGCTCGCCCGTCCCCGACAGCCGCTCCCGGACGCGCCGGTGGCGGCGCTGGCGCGCGGCCCGCGTATCAAATCGCTTCAACACCTCTCCGCCCTCCGGATTTTAGATTTTAGATTTTAGATTTTGGATTGAGGACGAGGACGCGTCC
>JACQUR010000482.1 GCA_016210245.1 Chloroflexota bacterium | reverse complement strand
GGGCTATGGTGGGCAGGGCCGCGTGGCCACGCGGCCCTGCCCACCATAGCCCTGCTTCAGGAGAAAAACCCTCCAGTGCGGACCGAGTCACCTGGAGCGTGGCGCCCAGCCAGGGGAGGCCCGCCCCCGTGCCGCGACCCTCGGGCAGCTCTGTGGCGCTCAGGAGCGCGCGTGACGGTCAGGTACGAGCACCCGAGAACCCGATCGGCTGAACGCTGATCTCTTCGCAGGTGGTGCGCAAGCTGCCAGCCTCGTCGACCATGACCCGCAGCCGGGCCAGGATCCGCCACGGCTCGCTGCCCCAGCGCACGCGCAGGATCAGGAAGGCGTTCTCCACCACCGTCCCGGGCGGCTCGGCGCAGGTGACTGCCAGCTCGATCTCAGCGCTCTCGCCCGGCAACAGCATCGGCGGGGGCGCCAGCGCTCGCTCCTGGCTGCGAAACCGACCGTGGGGCGCTCGTGCCGCCAGGACCTGGAGCGGCCGCGGGCCAGGGTTCTGGAGGCGCCAGGCAACGAGCCACACGCCGGCGACAGCGCCGGGACGGTGCGCAGCGGGCTCGATAGCCACACGAGGTCCGGTGCCGCGCTGCTGTGGCATAGATAAGTGTTCCTGTGCTACCCCGCGAACGAGCGCGCGTAGTTGAGCAGGCCACCGGCGAGGACGACCTCTCGCTCTCTCCCCGTGAGCGGGCACTGCACCCGGATCGCCGCCCCAGTTGCTTCGTGGACCAGCTCACCCGAGCCGGAGCGGACCAGGGCGTGAGTGTCGGTGATGCGCCACCGCTCGCCCTGCTGGATGCGGTCGTAGTCGGCCGGGTTATCGAACACCAGCGGCAGGATGCCGAAGTTGACCAGGTTGGCGCGGTGGATCCTGGCCAGCGACCGGGCCACCACCCCCCAGACACCCGCGCTGCGCGGCACCAGGGCAGCGTTCTCGCGGCTGCTCCCCTGGCCGTAGTTCTGGCCGCCCACCACCAGGCCCCCCCCCGCAGCGCGCGCCCGCCTCGGGAAGGTGGGGTCGAGGCGATTGAACAGGTGCTCTCCGGAGGCTGCCACGTTGCTCTTCAGAGCGGCCACCGCTGCCCCACTGGGCAGGATGTCGTCCGTGCTGACGTCGTCGCCGAGTTTCAGCAGCACCTCGCCGCTCGCCTCCCCTGGCAATGCAGCAAAGTTGGGAATCGGCGCGATGTTCGGGCCCCGCCGGAGCTCGGCCGAGCGGTCCGACTCCTGCCCGGGCGGGATGATGAGGCGATCGTCGACCCGCGCCCTGGCGGGCAGCCGGATCGCGGGCGGCTCGCCGAGTCGGCGCGGGTCGGCGATCCTGCCTGCGAGGGCGGTCGCGGCGGCCACTTCCGGACTGGCCAGGTAGACTCGCGCATTCAGGGTGCCGGAGCGGCCCCTGAAGTTGCGGTTGTGGGTGCGGACCGACACGCCCTCCGAGGGCGGCGCCTGGCCGTACCCGTTGCACGGGCCGCAGGTGGACTCCAGGATGCGCGCGCCGGCCTCGATGAGGCTCGCCAGGGCGCCGTTGCGGGCGAGCATGTCGAGCACCTGCTTGGAGCCGGGCGAGACAACCAGGCTCACCCGCTCGGCCACGGTCTTGCCCTCCAGCACCCTGGCCACAGTCATGAGGTCGTGGTAGGACGAGTTGGTGCAGGAGCCCACGCACACCTGGTCGACGACGAGCCCCTCGAGCTCGCGGACGGGCACGACGTTGTCCGGCGCGTGCGGGGCGGCGGCCAGCGGCTCCAGCGCGCCCAGGTCCAGTTCGATCAGGTCGTCGTAGCGGGCATCGGGGTCCGCTTGCAGCGGGTGCCAGGTCGCCTCGCGGCCCTGCCAGCGCAGGAAGCGCCGCGTCTGCTCGTCGCTGGGGAAGATGGAGCTGGTGGCCCCTACCTCGGTGCCCATGTTGGCAATGGTCCCGCGCTCGGGCACGGAGAGGGTTGCGACCCCGGGACCGGTGTACTCCAGAATCTTGCCCACGCCGCCCCGGACCGAGAGCCGGCGCAGCAGCTCGAAGGCCACGTCCTTGGCCGAGACCCAGGGCTGGCGGTGTCCCAGCAGCCGCACGCCGACGAGGCGGGGCATGGGCAGGTAGTGCGGCGCTCCGGCCATGGCGACCGTCACGTCGAGGCCGCCGGCTCCGATCGCCAGGCTGGCGACCGCCCCGGCCATGGGGGTGTGGCTATCGGCACCGAGCAAGACGGCGCCCGGCGCCGCGAAACGCTCCAGGTGGACCTGGTGGCCGATGCCGTTGCCGGGCCGGCTGAAGTACAGGCCGTACCGGGCACAGAAGCTCTGCAGGAAGCGCTGGTCGTCCGCGCTCTCGAACCCCACCTGGACCATGTTGTGGTCGATGTAACAGACGGCCGGGCTCACCCGGGAGGCGTCCAGGCCCATCGCCTCGAACTGCAAGAAGGCCACGGGCGCGGTCCCGTCATTGAGGAGCAGTTGGTCCACGCGCAGGCTGATCTCTGAACCGGCAGTCACCTCGCCGGAAACCAGGTGGGAGCGGACGATCTGCTCGGCAACGGAATAGGCTGGCATGGTGTCCTCCTCAGCGACGTGAGGACAATCATACCGCAGATAGGGAGTTTTGATTTGAGAGTGCAGAGTGCAGAGTGAACTCTGCACTCTGCACTCTCAAATCAAAACTCCTTCTTACTTAGCCCTGGATGAAGGATGGGCGCTGGTCCCAGCCCATCTGGTCGAGGCGATCGCGCTCCACGTCCAGGACCACGCAGTCAGTCGCCACGTCCCGGATGAAGTGGGCTGGCACGTAGAGGTCCTTGCCCAGGCCCAGGAAGCCAGTATCCACCTTCAGGTGGGGCTCCATGCCGGTCGTCGTGCCTGTGGGCGTGGTTCCAGGCTGGCCGTAGCCGGTCGTGCCCGTGGGGGTGGTCCCGGACTGGGGCCGGCCACGCGTCGTCGCGCCGACGGGCCGATAGACCATGCCTACCGTCCCAATCTTGTTGCGGTTGCGGTCGCAGACGTCCATGCCCTGGCGAATGCGGTCGAGCCACTGCTCCCAGGTCTGGCCGCCCATCGGTTGGGTTCCCATCTCGGTGCCTGGAGCACCCATTCGGGTTCCGTAGGTCCCCGTCTCGGTCGTCCTCACCTGGATGCGCCGGGTCCGCGCGGCCGTGGTCCTGGGCAGGGTGAGGCGGAGCAGACCGTGCTCGAAGACCGCCTGAGCGTTGGCGGCATCGACCTCCATGGGGAGGGTCACGGTGCGGCGGAAGGTGCCGCAGACGCGCTCGTGGAACAGGAAGCCGCGCTCCCCCTCCTTGGGCATCGGGCACGGGACCTGGCCGCTGAGGGTGACCGTGCTGCCCGCCACAGACAGCTCCAGGTCCTCCGGCCGCACGCCAGGCAGCGACACCTCCATGATGTAGTTGTCGCCGTGCTCGTAGAGGTCCATGGGCACCCAGCCCTCCCGCTCCCGCCAACGGTGCGGGGTGACGAAGGCCTCCTCGAACAGGCGGTCCATGGCCTCGCGGAGCGAGGTCATCTCCCGGAAAGGACTCCAGCGTTCAATGGCCATCTGGCTCCTCCTTAGGATTCAGGCTCACTTGACCTGCTCGGTCTTCTACCTGTGTGGGGGCAGCCCCCATGGCTGCCCCTGCGCCCCGGGCTACCCGGGGCTCTTCCTCTCGACGCTCTTACCACGCCGGCCGAGCGTGCAAGCTCCATGCCGTCTGGCGCCCCTGTTCCCCCCCCCGCACCGGCCCGGCGGCGAGGCCGCGGGGAGTTGTCTGTCAGGCGAGAACCGGGCTATAATAAGCTGTCTGCTGGGAAGTCCCAGGCGGGCTCCCTGGCAGTGGGGTGTGGCTGATTTGGGCTGCAGGGCGGGAAGAGGGCCGCCTGCGATGCGCTGCTTGCCGGAGAGAAGCGCCGCGGGTACGCAGCGTGTCTTCCGCTCCAGGCACTCCCCAGGGCGACGTGGCCAAGTGGCAAGGCGAGGGTCTGCAAAACCCTTATGCGGGGGTTCGAATCCCCCCGTCGCCTCCAAGCGAAAGGCAAGACCAGCCGGTGCGGCGCAGACGCCCCGGTTTTTTGTGTGTCCGGCAGCCTTCGCTCGCGCAGCCCCCTACCTCAGCCCAACCGGATCCAGCCGAAGTGGTGGAATGGCATACACGTTCGTCTTAAAAACGAACGCCCGCAAGGGCTTGTGGGTTCGAGTCCCACCTTCGGCACCGCGGGCGAAAAACTGCTCCTGGCTCGCCTACGCGCTGGTCCTGGCCATCCTGGCCACCACGGCCAGTGTGGTCGCCCTGGGCAACGCCATCGACCGCCAGCCGCGCCAGGTGGGGGCGCTGGTGCGGGACGAGTTGGCCGCGGTCGAGCGCCAGGACCTGGCGGCGGCCCTGGCTACCCTGGAGCCGGCGCAGCGCGAGCGCTGGCGCGACTTCGTGGCCAACCAGCTTGGCAACCGCTACACCGTGCAGGCCATCTCGGTGCGCAGCCCTTCCCTGCTCGACCGCTGGCTCCACGGCCAGCCGCCCCAGGCCACCAGCGCCACGCTCTTCCTGGTCGTCAACCCGGGCACGCCCGAAACCTGGTCCGCCACCACCCTGGTCCGCCTGGCCTGGCGCGACGGCCAGCCCTTCCTCACCGATCCCCCGCTGGCGCCGAGTGGTGAATGGCGAATGGTGAATGATGAGTGGCCGTTGGCCACTCATCATTCACCATTCACTCCTCCCGGTGTCCGCGAAACACCAGCTTGAGCGGCGTGCCCTCGAAGCCGAAGGCGGCGCGGATGCGGTTCTCCAGGTAGCGCTGGTAGGAGAAGTGGACCAGCTTGGGGTCGTTGACGAACAGCACGAAGGTCGGGGGCTCCACGCCGCCCTGGGTGCTGTAGTAGACCTTGAGCGCCCGCCCCCGCTCGGTCAAGCGGTGCTCCAGCACCGCCTCACGCACCACCTCGTTCAGGCGCGAGGTCGGCACCCGCTTCTGGCGCTCGGCCTGGACCACTCGCACGGTTTCCAGCACCCGCTCGACCCGCTGCCCGGTCCTGGCCGAGATGAACAGCAGCGGCGCCCAGGGCGCGAAGTTGAACGCCCGCCGCACCTGCTCCGTGTGCTCCGCCATGGTCCGCGACGTCTTCGCCACCAGGTCCCACTTGTTGACCACCAGCACCAGCCCTTTCTCCGCCTCCTGGACGAAGCTGGCCACGTGAGTGTCCTGGGCGGTCATGCCGGCCGTCGCATCCAGCACCAGCACCGCCACGTCGGCCCGCTCGATCGCCCGCACCGCCCGCAGCACGCTGAACCGCTCTACCCCGGGCTCGATCCGCCCGCGCCGCCGAATGCCGGCCGTGTCGATCAGCAGGATGCGCTCGTCGTCGCGCTCCAGCAGCGTGTCCACCGCGTCGCGCGTGGTGCCCGGGATGTCGCTGACGATCGCCCGCTCCTGGCCGAGGAGGGCGTTGAGCAGGGACGACTTGCCCACGTTGGGCCGGCCCACGATGGCCACCGCCACCGCCACTTCCGCCTCCGCCTCCTCAGGGATGGGCGGCAGGGCGTCCACGATGCCGTCCAGCAGGTCGCCGGTGCCCGTGCCGTGGAGCGCGCTCACCGGAATCGGATCGCCCATGCCGAGGGCGTAGAACTCGGGAGCGGCCAGAAGGGCGCGCTTGCCCTCCGCCTTGTTGGCCGCGAGCAGAAGCGGCTTCCGGGCGCGGCGCAGCAAGTCGGCCACCTCCTGGTCGGCGGCCACCGGGCCGGCCTGGGCGTCGACCACGAAGACGATCACGTCGGCCTGGCGCACCGCCTCCTGGGCCTGGGCCAGCACCTCCGCGGCGTAGCCGCCCAGCCCCTGCGGGCCGATGCCGCCGGTATCCACCAGGGTGAACTCGCGCCCTCCCCACTCGGCGATGCCGTAGAGGCGGTCGCGCGTCGTGCCGGGCGCCTCGTGGACGACGGCGCGGTGCTCGCCGATCAGGCGGTTGAAGAGCGTGGACTTGCCCACGTTGGGCCGGCCAACCAGGGCGACGACGGGTCTAGGCATAGGCTCAGACGATCATCCCTGCGCGGTGAGGGGAGTTACCCGCCGCAGCTCGACCGTCACATCCTGGGGCGCCAGCCGCTCCAGCTTGAAGCTGCTGGGCAGCGCCACCCTGGGCTGGACCGTGTGGCGGCCCGGCCCCAGCTCGGCCAGGTTGAGGGTCACCTTGAAGTCCCGCGCGTTCAGCCCCTGCAGGGTGGGGGCCGGGCCCGAGACGGCCAGCTCGATCAGCGGCAACTGGCTGCCCACCACCAGGTCCGGTCCAAGCCCCTCGATGGTGGGCAAGAGGCGCACCGACTGGGTGATCTCCAGCGCCTGGACGCGGACCGTCACCAGCGCCGTGAGCTGGGGCTGGAGCAGCGAGACGCCGCTCGGGATCTGAACCTTGGTGCGGCGCACGATGCTGCTGGACACGTCGCTCACGTCCACCGCCTCGGTTTCCAGGAAGCTGACCCCGGAGAGGACCGCGGGGTGGCCCACGATGGTCGCCGAGGCTGGCTCTACCTCCGGTGGGAGCAGGTAGTAGCCCGGGGCCAGCCGCCCCCTGGTGATCGGGCGGATGCCCACCTCCTTGTAGGACACCTCCTGGTTGACGGGGATCTCCACGCCGATCTGGGGCGGCGTCAGGCGCACCCCCTTCACCTCAGCTCCACGCCCATCGATCGGACGCGGCGTGAAGCTTCCGCTGACGCTCACCGTCACCCCGTCCATCCGGATGTCGACCACGGCCGTGTCCACCCGCTGCACCAGGCTCTCCGGGCCCACCACGGTGAGCCGCTCCGGCGAAACCTTCGGGCCGGCCGAGCTATAGCCGAAGGGCACGTTGCCCGTCGGATTGACCTTGACCGGCACGCTGCGCTCGCGCACCCCCTCCAACCGAAGGCGGACTGTGTCCGGCCTGGGCTCAGCCGTGCGCACCAGCGAATCAAATACGTCCACCTGCACCCGCAGGTCGTTCACGCCGCCGGCAGCCCCGGTTGCCCGCACCCGGGCCTTGAAGCTATCGGCCTTCAGGCGCGGCCAGACGTTCTCCGGCGCGCGCACCCAGAGCCGCACCTCCGGCGTGTCACTGACCATGGTCAGCCCCGCCGGGATGTCGACCACGTCGACCGTCACCGGGAACTCGGTCAGGGCCGCCTTCTCCGGGTTCTGTTCGTTCTGAACGACCATCCACAGGCCCAGGGCCAGCAGCAAGGCCAGGATGGCTCGGCCAGGGTCGACCACGCGCAGCAGCCTCACGCGGGCCTCCGGGCTACGATTTTGGATTTTGGATTTTGGATTTTGGATTGCGAGGCCAGGTCCGGCTTCACGCGGGCCTCCGGGCCACGATTTTGGATTGCGAGGCCGGGTCCGGCTTCACGCTGGCCTCCGGTCTATCTTGGGGCGGGCGGGACGAGCGTAGCTCCCCCCGATCCAGGGGAAGCCCCGGTAGGTTGGCGGGCGGTTCAGGATGGACAGCACCTTGCGCAGCTTGCTCTCGTCCAGGTTGCGGACCATGCGCCCGTTGTTGGCGATGGAGATCTGGCCTGTCTCCTCGGACACGACGATAGAGATCGCGTCGGTCCGCTCCGTGATGCCCACCGCTGCCCGGTGGCGCGTGCCCAGGGTGTGGCCGGTGGCCATGCTCTCGGCCAGCGGCAGCACGCAGCCGGCCGCCGCCACGCGCTCGCCACGGATGATGGCCGCGCCATCGTGCAGGGGCGAGTTTGGGTAGAAGACGGACAGCAGGTGCTCCACACTCAACAGGCCGTCGATCTCCACCCCCGTCTTGGCGAACTCGCCCAGCGCCGTGTCTCGCTCCAGCACCATCAGCGCGCCCCAGCGGCACTCGGACAGGCGGCGGCAGGCGGAGGCGATGATCTCCACCACGCGCTCTGGCCGGGAGACGGTGGCTGCCCGAGGCAGCAGGCCGCCCGCTCGGCCCACCTGCTCCAGGGCGCGGCGAATCTCCGGCTGGAACAGGATCGGCACGGCGACCAGCATGGCGGGAATGCTGTTGCGGAGCAGCCAGTTGAGCATGGTCAGGTTCAGCGCGTTGCCGACGATCGAGCCCAGGCCCAGCGCCAGGAAGAGGCCTCGCACCAGCGCCTCGGCCGTGGTGCCCCGGATCAGGCTGAGCAGCCAGTAGACGATGCCGGCCACGATGAGCACGTCCACCAGGCTCCGCCCGTCCAGGCGGTTCAAGGTGAACAGCACGGTCTGGATGAACTCGACCACCTAGGTGCTCGCAGCGGCGCTGCCCACGGCGCTCCGTTCGCCCAGCAGGACGGCCAGCAGCGCTTTCTGGGCATGGAGGCGATTCTCTGCCTGGTCCAGGGCTACGCACTGGAGGCCGTCCAGCACCTCGTCGGTGATCTCCTCCCCGCGATGGGCGGGCAGGCAGTGCATCACCACCGCGCCCGGGCTCGCCCGGCGCACCAGACGCGCGTTGACCTGGAAGGGGCGGAAGATCGGCAGGCGCGCCTCGTGCTGGTCCTCCTGGCCCATGCTGTACCAGGCATCCGTGTAGATGGCGTCCACACCCTCCACCGCTCGCTCCGGCTCGTGGCTCAGCTCCAGCAGCGTGCCCTGCTGTGCCGCCAGCGCCCGCGCCTCGCGCACGATCGCTGCGTCCGGCTCGTACCCTGGCGGCGTGGCGATGCGCAGGTCCATGCCCACTCCAGGAAGCGCGTAGAGCAGAGAGTGGACCACGTTGTTGCCATCGCCCACGTAGGCCAGGGTGCGCCCGCGCAGGGAGGCGAAGCGCTCGCGCAGGGTGAGCAGGTCGGCCAGGATCTGGCACGGGTGCTCGCGATCCGAGAGCCCATTGACGACTGGCACGTCGGCGTACCTGGCCAGCGCCTCTACGTCGCGGTGGAGATAGGTGCGGGCCACGATCCCCTGCGCGTAGCGGCTGAGCACCCGCGCCGCGTCGGCCACGCCCTCACGCTCGCCCAGCTTGATCTCTGCGGGCGAGAGGTAGAGCGCCCCGCCGCCCAACTGGCGCATGGCCAGCTCGAACGACACGCGCGTCCGCAGGGAGGGCTTCTGAAACACCAGAGCCAGCACCTGGCCCTCGAGCAGATGGTGGGTGAGCCCGGCCTTGTGCTGGGCCTTGAGCTCCTGCGCCCGGCGGAGCAGCAGTTCCAGCGCCTCGCCCGAGAGCTGCGCCATGCTCAACAGATCCTTCCCCAGCACCTGTCCGCCCCCGTCCATCTGAGTGCAGGTTTGAGAGTGCCGAGTGCAGATTGGAATCTGCACTCGGCACTCTCAAACCTGCACTCCGTCTCACTCAGCCTTGAATTCTGAGTATACCACGGTCGAGAACCAGGGATTGGAGGTTGGGGAGCTCTGCACCTCACTCAGGACTCAGGACTCAGCACTCCGGCCTGCTCCAGCCGCCAGCGCACCTGGTCCAGGATGTGGGCCGTGGCGCCCCAGACCTTGTGCGGCCCGACCCGGAAGAAGGGCACCACCAGCCGCTGTCCGCCCACCGTCCACACCTCTTCCTCCAGCGTGTGGGGGTCCAGCAAGGTCGCCAGTGGCGCCTCCACCACCTCGGCCACCTCGATCGGATCGGGGCGCAGGCGCGGCCGGGTGGCGCTCCAGGCCAGGAACGGCTCGACCAGGAAGTTGCTGACCGGGATGTAGTGCGGCTGCAGCCGGCCCCAGAGCTCGAGCCGCCGGCGCTCGAGGCCTACCTCCTCGCGGGCCTCGCGCAGGGCCGCGGCCAGGGCGTCCGCATCGTCCGGCTCGATCGAGCCGCCCGGCAGGCCGATCTGGCCGCTGTGGTGCCCGGCGTACTCCTGCCGGCGGATCAGCAGCACGGTCACCTGGTTGCGGCGGGGATAGAACAGCACCAGCACCGCGGCGTGGCGCGGCTGCCGCCCGGGCGGTGGGCCCGCGAGCCGCGCCACCGGCTCGCCGCTCAGCTCACGCAGCAGCATGCGTGGGCCCGGGTAGGGCGGCTCCGCCACCTGGAGCGCTGCGCGCAGCGCCGCCGGGTCGAGCGGCCACAGCGGGGTCGAACCAGAACGATGGGTGCGCGGCACGGCAGTCCTCGCGCCGCAGTATAAGGCAAGGGGACCCAGGAGCGAACCCAGCCGTAGTCCCTCGGGTGCCCGTCACGTTTTGATACTGCGACAGTTGCGGATTGGAGCCCGACGGCCGCGAGCCGTGCTGCACGAACAGGTCCAGATCGCGAGCGAAGACCGCCGCCTGGCCTCTGGCCTCTTCGAGGAATTCGGAGTCGATCGGGTTGGGCGTGGGCACGGTGCCGTCGTCGGAGCCCGGATTGGGCACGCCGCCCGTCCCACGTTCGCCATGGCAGGTGGCGCAGTTCTGGGCGAACAAGCCCCGGCCCCGGACCGGATCGCCGTGGATGCTCGCCGCCGGTCCGTTGGCCGACAGGTCTACGCCTGGTACCGGCGCAAAGATGGGATTGCCGGGCGGCACGGGCGCCAGCGGATTGGGCCGCGGGGCGTCGGCAAAGACGCTGGCGGCCTGCCAGAGGGCCAGCGCCAGGACAAGGCTGACCGGCGCGACCAACCACGAGTGTCGAATGAGGCGAGCGCGGTGCATACGTGTCCTCCTCAGAGTTGGCTCCGACGGACAGCCCGGCCTCGACAGGTCGTGGTGCCGCCAGCCTTCCGCCCGACGCTCCGGGCGCTGGCGTTGCCCGCGAAGCTGGTGGCGGCGTTGTGGGCCAGCCCGGACGGCTGGCTGGAGGAGTGCCGCCGCACCCTGGTGGCGGTGGCCCGGCAGATCGACGCCGAGGAGGTGTCCGCGCTGTCCGAGCAGGACCTGCTGGAGCGGATCGAGCGGCTGCAGTGCCTTCAGTTGGAGCTCTTCGTGCCCCGCTTCGGGTACTTCCCGCGGGGGATGCTCGTCAGCCAGGGGCTTTCGTTCCTGCTCCGCCTGGCCGTGGGCGGAGCAGCGCCGAGGCTGCACCCCCACCTCCTGGCCGACATCCCCTGCACGACCACGGCGGTGAACCAGGAACTGGGGCGGCTGGCCAGGCTGATCCGAGCCTCGGAGGCACTGCGGCAGGTGTTCCTGGAAGAAACTCCGGACCGGGTGTCGGCCCGGCTGGGCGACTCGGCGGCCGGGCGTGCCGTGCTGGCCGAGATGGACGCCTTCCTCGAGCGCTATGGCTACCGCGAGACGGCCATGCCGGCCACCGCGCTCCCGGCCTGGCGCGATGATCCGAGCATCGTCTATGGGCTGCTCAAGGGGCTCGTGGCCGGCGAGCCGGCCTCGTCCGCCCTGGACGCGGGCGAGGCCGGGCGGTCGGAGCGGGCGAGGCACGAGGTGGTCGGGGCGCTCTCCCGAGGCTGGTTGGGCATCAGACAACATCTCTTGCTGCCGCTGTTGCTCCAGGCCCTGGAGGCCACCCGCAGCTTCGTGGCCTTTCGCGAGGACAGCCATTTCTACCTGTTCATGGACTTCCCCGTCATCCGCCGCCTGGCCCTGGAGCTGGGCCGGCGGCTGGTCGAGCGCGGCGTGCTGGAGGCAGCGGAGGCCATCTTCTTCCTGCAGATCGAGGAGCTCAGGCAGCTCGGCCCGACGGCGGCGGTGCGGGAGAAGGTGCAGCGACGGCAACAGGCGCGGCACGCAGCGGAGGGGCGATACACGACCGTACCAGCCGAACTGCTGGGCCAGACCGCCGCGAGCGGTGAGGTGCGCGGCGTGCCGGTGAGCCCCGGGCAGGCAATGGGCCGGGTCAGGATCATCCTGAGCGAGCGGGAGTTCTGGAAGCTCCAGCAGGGCGAGGTGCTGGTGGCCCGCTACACCAATCCCACGTGGACGCCGCTCTTCGCCGTGGCCGGCGCCGTGGTCGTGGATGCTGGCGGCACGGCCTCCCACGCGGCGATCGTGGCCCGCGAGTATGGCATCCCGGCCGTGATGGGCACGGGCAACGCCACCGCACGGCTGCGCGAGGGGCAGCGGGTGCTGGTCGATGGCGGGAACGGGCGCGTCGTTCCGGTCGGAGAGAGCGAAGGCGGGGAGTGACGGCCATCGAGGCGCAACACCTGGTCCAGCAACACGGAGCGCGCGCCCCTCACCGCCAGCGTTCCAACAGCTCCTCGCGCACCAGCTTGAGGGGCAGGGTGCCAGTGGCCAGGAGCGCGTCGTGGAACTCGCGCAGGGGAACGCCTGGGAACTCGTTGCGCAGGCGCAGGATCTCGTGCTTGCCCATGGCGTAAGTGATGGGCTGGGTGGGGCTCTTGGTGTAGCGGCGGACCTCGGCGCGCGCTCCCTGCTCGGACAGATGCACGCCCTCGACCAGCAGACGCACCGCCTCGTCCACGTCCATCGTGCCGGTCTGCAGGCCGACGTCGATGATGATCCGCGCCGCGCGCCAGAGCTGGTCCTTGAGCTGGAACAGATGCAGGCGCTTGTCTCGGTAGTAGCCCTGCTCGGCAAAGAGGTGCTCGCAGTAGAAAGCCCAGCCCTCGGCGAGCAGATCGCTGCCGGCGTGCTTGCGCACGAAGGAGCCCGTGTTGTTCGCCCGGACGAGCTGCACGTGGTGGCCAGGGTAGGCTTCGTGCAGCGCCGTGATCGGGAAGGAGTGGGAGCAGTGCTCCTGGAGCTGCGCCTCCTGCTCGTCGGCCGAGCGTGCAGGGTCGACGGGCGTGACCCAGAACTGGCCAAGCTGCCTGGACTCGAAGGCGCCCGGGGGCATGTAGGCCGCGTAGGGGGTGACCGCACGCAGGAAGACCGGGGTCTCGACGACCACCAGTTCCTCGTTCGCCGGAATGGTCACCAGGTCCCTGGCCTGGATGAACGCCTTGAGCGAGTCCAGCTCGCGACGGTAGGCATCCAGGAGCTCCGAGGCCGACGGGTGGTCGCGCTTGGCCTCGGCCACGAGCTCGGCCCAGGACCGCCGCGGGTCGATCTCCGCCGCCAGGCGCTCCACCTCGAGCCGCGTGTCGTCGAACAGCCGCCGTCCCAGCGCCGAGAGCTCGTCGGCGCTCAGGTCCAGCATGTGCCAGCGCTGGAGGCGTTCTTCGTACAGCTCCCGCCCAATCACGAAGCTGCCGTTAGAGCGGGACAGGAGGTCCTCGCGCAGGTACTGGACATAGCTGCGATAGGCGTCGGCGGCGTCACGGGCTGCCGCGCAGAGCTGGTCGCGGTGGATTGGCACCTGCTCGGCCAGGCTGGGAAACGCCTGGGTCAAGAACTCGAGCCCGCCCGTGCAGGTGTGGATGGCCATCTCGGTGAAGATGCGGGGGGGATCGACCACGTTGGCCCGGCCGGCCTCCAGCACGCCGCGCACCTCGCGCAACCGACCGATGGCACACTCCATGCGTGCGTCCAGCGGCGCGTACTCGCGCGAGCTGAAGATGAGCAACCCCATGAGTGGCGCCTCGGCGTACAGGTCCGGGTCCCGCCGCCAGTGCGCCACCTTCTCGAGCCACCACCGATTGTTCTCCAGCTCCGAGACGAGCCAGGCGTAGTCGGTGCGGTCGTGCCGCTCCAGGCCATCCGCGCGGAGGCTGGCCAGGCGCGCCGCGAACTCCTGCACGACACCCAGGCGCTCCGCGAAGCCGTGGGCGCTGAAATCGCCCAGGCGATCGTCGTAGCTGTGGATGCCCAGCCATGAGGCCTCCACCGGGTTCAAGCGATGGTAGGTTTCCAGGTAGTCGCGGGCAACCCGCTGAAACTCGTCCGCATCGGCCATAGCCGCTGACCCCTCCGCGAATCGATGCCCCTCTTTTCCATATGTAGGAGTATAGCAACCGATGGAGCAGCGGGAGGGGCGCCGGGAAGGCCGGCGAGGGCACGGAGACAGCCCTCAAACGCCGAAAACCACCAGCAACTGGTGGTTTCCCTGGTACCCCCGGCGGGACTCGAACCCACGCGCCCGGCTCCGGAGGCCGGCGCTCTATCCTCTGAGCTACGGGGGCAACTGCGTCACATGCATTCTAGCCGATTAGCCGCGGCGGGACAAGTCGAGGGAACGGGGGTAGAGGCGGAGCGCGGCCACCGCGCTCCGCCTCTACCCCCGTTCCCGCTCAGCAACCAGCCGCCGCACGTGCAGGATGCGCTGCAGGGCGGTCAGGTTGGTCAGCACCGCCAGCAGGGCCAGCACCCAGAAGAGCAGCCACGGGCCCAACAGCATCCCAACACCCAGCAGCACGATGCGCTCCGGGCGCTGCGCCAGCCCCACCTCCCCGCCATACCCCAGGCTCTCCGCCCGCGCGCGGGCGTAGCTGACCAGCAGCGACCCGGCTGCGGCCAGGAAGGCGAGCGCCAGCCCCACCTGGTCCCCCTGCCCGCCATACCAGAGCACCAGCCCGAAGAAGACCAGCAACTCCGAGTAGCGATCGCACACGGAGTCGAGGAAGGCACCGAAGTCGGAGGCCTGGCCGCTGGCGCGCGCCACCGCGCCGTCCAGAAAGTCCAGCGAGTTGCCCACCAGCAGCAACAAGCCCGCCGCCACGAAGGCGCTCTGGCTCAGGAGCGCCGCGACGATGCCGTTGGCCAGCACGCTGGCCAGGGTGAGCGCGTTGGCCGAGACGCCCAGACGCACCAGCAGGCGGGCCAGCGGCTCGGCCAGGTGGCGCACGCGCGGCTTGAACCAGGCCAGCAGGGCCGGCGCGGCCGGGCTCATCGGGCGAGCAGGTGCGCCACGTCCGCTGCCGCCCGGCGCACGCGGCCCACGCGCCCGCTCGCCTGGGCGACGGTCGACGCCTTGCGCTCCATCACTTCGCCATAGAAGTCGAGCACCTGCACCGCCACCTTGTCCCACGAGTAGCGCCGAGCCGTCCGCGCGCCGGTGCGGCCCAGGCGGCACCGCAGCTCCGGGTTCGCCAGCGCCTGGCAGAGCGCCTCCGCCAGCGCCCGCTCGTCCTGGGGCGGCGCCAGCAGCGCCTGCTGGCCGTGCGTGACCACCTCGCAGTAGCCTGGGATGTCGGTGGTCACAATCGGCTTGCCCGCGGCCATGGCCTCCAGCAGCACGATCCCGAAGCTCTCATGGCCAGTCGACGGAGCGCAGAAGACGTCGCAGGTGTGATAGTACTGGGCCAGCTCCTCGCGCGAGACGTGGCCCGTGAACACCACGTCCTCCCAGCCGCGGCAGGCCGCCAGGCGACGGTAGCTGCTGAGCGGCCGCCCGCCGCCTACCACGATCAGGCGCACGTTGCCGCAGGCGGCACGGACCCGCGGCCACGCCCGCAGCAGGTACTTGAGCCCCTTCCGCTTCTCCAGGCGCCCGACGAACAGAACGTTGAGCTTGCCGTCGTCAAAGGCCGGCCGGCGCGGACGAGGCGCGCTGAAGTAGGCGTAGTCGATGCCGTTGGGGATGACGCGGTAGTCGCCCGGGAAGTGCTCGGCCACAAAGTCGCGGGCCGGGCGCGAGACGGCGATCAGCCCGTCGAGCCGGGCGAAGAACGGCTGCAGGAGTGGCTTGCCGTAGAAGTACATCAGGTTGGAGCGCCGAAAGGCGTGGAAGGTGGCGATGTTGAGCGCGTGCGAGTGGCGCAAGACCGTCAGCGGCAGGGCCGGCATCAGCGGCTCGTGCAGGTGAACCACGTCGAACCGCTCCCGCTGCAGCAACTCCTTGACCTGGCCGTAGCCGCGGAGCGAGAGGGCGATGCGCGCCACCGAGCCGTTGGCCGGGATCGGCACGACGTGGCCGATGCGGTGCAGGCTCGGAATGGCCTGCACCGTCTCCGGGTCGGCCGACGAGGGAGCGATCACGTGGACCTCCTGCCCCAGGCGCCGGAACTGCTCGGCCAGGCTCGCCACGTGCTCGGTCACCCCACCCGGGTAGGGGAAGTCATAGGGCGAAACCAGGGCGATCTTCCAGGCTGGCAGTGCCGGGCGTGTGCTCCTCGCGGTCATTACCGCTCCTCTGGCCATACGGGCTGAAACACCGTCCACTGGGCTGGATCGTGCCGTATATAGTACTCGAAGCGACGGGCGATCTGGCAGGTCGCGCGCTCGATGTCCCGGCGGAGGTCACCGGTCCGCGCGAGCGCCAGTGGCGGCTCGATCACTCCCCAGAACGTGCCGTCCGGCTTGCGCAGCGCCACCGCGACCAGGATGGGCGCGCCCGTGCGGAGCGCCAGGGCGGCCGGGCCGCTCGGCATCGAGGCGGGGGCGTCGAAAAAGGGCACCAGGAGGCCTGTGCGCCCGATATCGCGGTCCGCAATCAAGCCCACCACCTCGTTCCGCCGCAGGGCTGCCACCAGCTCAGCCATGGCCTTCAGACCCAAGGGCAAGAGGCGTGCCCCGTGGCCGGCCCGCAGCCGCGCCAGCAACTCGAAGAGCCAGCGCGGCTGGATGGGCTCCACCACGGCGACGAGGGGATAGCCGCGCCGGGCGACGATCTGCCCGGCCAGCGAGACGCTGCTCAGGTGAGCGCCGACCAGGATCGCCCCTCGCCCGCCGGCCCTGGCCGCCTCCAGGTGCTCCCACCCCTCGGCCTGGACCAGCCGCTCCAGCGCCGGGCCGCTCAGCGCTGGAATGCGGAAGGTGTCGTAGTAGTTCCGCGCGCCATTCCGAAAGACCTGGCGCACCAGCCGCCGGTCCGGTGGCTGGCGAGCCCCCAGCACGTGTCGCAGGTTGGCCTCCACCGCCCGCCGCGCCCCCCGTGCCACCACACTGGCCAGGTCGCCGATCAGATCGCAGACCGGATAGGCCAGCCCGGGCGGAATGGCGCGGAAGACGAAAGCTACCAGGCAAAAGGCAAGCGCAACGGCACGAGCAGAGAGGTCGATCACTGACGGCTAACTGCTGACCATGGACTGCTGACCCCCAACCCCCGACGACTGGCTAGCGATCCCCACGGCCGGGCCTGGCGCGGTCGACTCGGCCACGAGCTGCTCGCCGGCCGGCCACATGTCGCGAAACATATACCACTGGTCCGGGTAGCGCCGGATCAGCGCCTCCAGCCAGGCCATGAGCTGCTGCGTGAGTGCCTGCGCGTCCCGCGCCTCGTCGCCGCTCGAGTCCACGCGCAGTGGCGGACTGACGAAGATCGTCGGCCGCCCGGCCTCGCGCACCGCGGCCGTGGCCAGCAAGGTAGCCCCCGTCTTCAGCGCCAGCTTCGCCGCGCCGGCCGGGACGTGGGTCGCGGCGCCAAAGAACAGCACGGGAATCCCCTCCTGTGCCAGCGGCCGGTCGACCAGCAGTCCCAGGATCTCGTTCTTCCTCAACACCCGCAGCATCTGGCGCACGCCGCGCTCCATGGGGATGGCGTTCAGTCCTGCCGCCCGCCGCAGCTTCTGCACCTGCTCGTTCCACCGCTCCGGCTTCAGGGTCTCCACCGGCACGTTGACGCGGTGGCCCTGGGCTGCCAGCCAGGCCGCGGCCAGGTCCCAACTGCCGATATGGCCGCTGGCCAGGACCACGCCCCGCCCTGCGGCCATCGCCTGGTCGAAGTGCTCGCGCCCGTGGACCACCGCCTCGCGCTCGAACTGGCGCAGGTCGGTGTAGGGCAGGCGCACCAGGTCGAGCATGTACCGCGCGTAGTTGCGGAAGACGTTGTGGACCGTCTTGCGGACCAGCAGCCGGTCCGCGTCCGGGCCGAGCACCCGCTCCAGGTTCCGCTCGGCCCGGCGGCGATGGGCGGGCCAGAGCCAGGCGACCAGCGGCGCACACAGGTCCAGCAGGGTACACACCTGGCCCGGCGGCAGGACGCGCACCAGGAAGCTGCAGACGAGGTGAACCCAGTAGATCATGTCTGCCGCGACTCAGCCTGCCCTTCGCCCCTGATGTAGCGCTCGACCATGTCGCGGGCGAGGTCATCGGGGATCTGCTGGGGCGGAGACTTCATGAAGTAGGCCGATGGCGCCTCCAGCGCGCCGCTCAGGCCGCGATCGAGCGCCAGCTTGGCGCAGCGCACCGCGTCGATCACCACCCCGGCCGAGTTGGGCGAGTCCCAGACCTCCATCTTCAGCTCGATGTTGAGCGGCACGTCCCCGAAGGTGCGCCCTTCGAGGCGAATGTAGGCCCACTTGCGGTCGGTCAGCCAGGGCACGTAGTCGCTCGGCCCAATGTAGACATTGCCCTCGCCCATGTCGTAGTCGAGCATCGAGGTCACGGCGTTGGTCTTGGAGATCTTCTTCGACTCCAGCCGTGAGCGCTCCAGCATGTTGAGGAAGTCGGTATTCCCCCCCACGTTGAGCTGGCTGGTGCGCTCGAGCTTGACGCCCCGATCGCGGAAGAGCCTGGCCAGCACCCGGTGGGTAATGGTTGCCCCGACCTGGGATTTGATGTCGTCCCCGATCACCGGCAGGTTGCGGTCCTTGAAGCGCTTCTGCCAGTACTGCTCCCGGGCGATGAAGACCGGGATGCAATTGACCAGAGCGCAGCCGGCCTCCAGCACCTGCTCCACGTACCACTTGGTGGCCATCTCGCTGCCCACCGGCAGGTAGTTGACGACCACGTCGGTCTTGGTCTCGCGCAAGATGCGCACCAGGTCGGCGGTCGGGCCCGGCGCCTTGGTAATCACCTGGCTCAGGTAGTGGCCGAGGCCGTCGTGGGTCATCCCCCGCGCCACTGGAACGCCCAGGGGCGGCACGTCGGAGAACTTGTAGGTGTTGTTCGGAGAGGTGAACACGGCCTCGGAGAGGTCCTTGCCCACCTTGTTCCTGTCGATATCGAAGGCGGCGCTGAACTCGACGTCGCCCACATGGTAGCCGCCCAGGTTGACGTGCATCAGGCCCGGCACGAACTCGTCCTCGCGCGCGTGGCGGTACTTCTCTACCCCCTGCACCAGGGCCGAGGCGCAGTTTCCAACGCCGACGATGGCTACTCTGACCTTACCCACCCTCTTGCCACTCCTCCCGTACGGGTTGGAGGTTGGAGGCTGAAGGTTGGAGGGGGCTCCCTCCAACCTTCAACCTCCAACCCGTACGTGGTATCATTAGCTAGGTTTGACCGAGGTAGTGTACAAGATGATGGCAGTGCAAGTAATGTTTGCGGACTTCCAGGCGCTTCAGCGCCGCATTCTCGACCTCGTGGTGCGTCTTTGACCTGGCGGGCAAAGAGCGCCAGATCGCGCAGCTAGAGGCCGACGCCTCTTCCCCCGACCTCTGGCAGGACCCCACTCGAGCCCAGCAACTGTTACGGGAGCTTTCCGCCCTGCGCGAGGAGATCCAGCCCTGGCACGAGCTCGCCGCTCGGTCCGAGGAGGCGGTCCAACTGCTGGCCCTGGCCATTGAGGAGTCCGACGACTCGGTGGCCGCGGACCTCGAGCCGGAGCTGGCGGAACTGACGGCGCGGCTCGACCAGCTCGAGTTCCAGCTCCAGCTCTCCGGGCCGTACGACCGGGGGGGTGCTATCCTGGCTATCCACGCCGGCGCGGGCGGCACGGAGGCCCAGGATTGGGCCCAGATGCTGATGCGCATGTACCTGCGCTGGGGCGAGCGCCGCGGGCTACGGACCGAGGTGCTGGACCTCTCCGATGGCGAGGAGGCGGGCATCAAGAGCGTGACCATCGAGTTCCAGGGGCCGTTCGCCTACGGCTACCTGCGCTCGGAGCGGGGCCCACACCGCCTGGTGCGCCTGTCGCCCTTCGACGCCGCCCACCGTCGCCACACCTCCTTCGCGCTGGTGGAGGTGATGCCAGACGTGGGCCAGGACGCGCCGGAGATCGAGATCCGCCCCGAGGACATCGAGATGGAGATGTACCGCTCGGGCGGCCCGGGTGGGCAGAACGTGAACAAGGTCAGCACGGCGGTGCGCATCCGCCACATTCCGACCGGCATCGTGGTGAGCTGCCAGAGCCAGCGCTCCCAGCTCCAGAACCGCGAGAACGCGATGCGCATCCTCAAGGCCAGGCTGATCGAGGTGGAGATGGAGCGGCGGGAGCAGGAGGCGCTCGCCCTGAAGGGCGAGCACGTG
>JACQUR010000481.1 GCA_016210245.1 Chloroflexota bacterium | reverse complement strand
GATGTTGATCGTAGGGGCAGGCCCCTGTGCCTGCCCCGTCTTCCGGGTCCCACCGTGTTGTCCGTAGGGGCAGGCCCCTGTGCCTGCCCCTACCACCCAGGCAATCGGGATGCGCAGGGGGAACCGCGCGGGCGCGGCGGCCTCAGCGCACCAACAGGCCGTAGCCGACGCGGGGATAGCTTTCCAGGAGCTGCCGCTCCGAGGGCTCCGCCTCGAGCTTCTTGCGCAGGCGGCTCATGTGGACGCGCACCAGGCTTTCGTTGCCCGGGCCGTCGAAGCCCCACACGTGCTGGATGATCTGCTCGAAGGTCAGCACCCGCCCGGCGTTCGTCGCCAGGTAGTGGAGCAAGCGGAACTCCGTGGGGGTGAGCGAGACCGGTTGATCGGCGCAGGTCACCTCCCGCGTCCGCAGATCGAGCACGATCGGCCCCACCGCGATCCGCTCGTCCGCCTCCGCCTCGGCCCGGCCCGCCCGCCGCAGCACCGCGCGCATGCGCGCCAGCAGTTGCCTGGGACGGAAGGGCTTGGTGACGTAGTCGTCCGCGCCCCCCTCCAACGCACCGACGATGGTCTCCTCGTGCGCGCTGGCGGTGAGCATGATAATCGGCACCGACGATTGCTGGCGGATGCGCTGGCAGACTTCCTGCCCGGTCATGCCGGGCAGGAAGTGGTCGAGCACCACCAGGTCGGGCGGAGCCTTGCGGAAGGCGTCCAGGCCGGCCTGGGCATCGTGCGCGACCCTGGGCTCGTAGCCCTCCAGCCGCAACACGTGGCTGAGCAGGACGGCCAGATCAACGTCGTCGTCGATGATCAGGATGCTGGTAATGGGTTGCCTCCTCTGACGTCAGCGCGCGGCAGCGTGAACGAGAAGCTGCTGCCGGCCCCCTCCTGACTCTGGACGGCCATGCGCCCGCCGTGAGCCTCAATGAGCTTCCTCGAGAGATACAGGCCGATGCCCGTGCCCGGTGGAGATTCTCCTTGTCCATGCAGGCGGGCGAAGCGCTGGAAGAGCTGGGGGAAGTCCTCCGCCCGAATCCCTCGCCCGTGGTCGACGACGTGGACCACGACTTCGGCCGCGCCCACCGCCACGCGCACGTGTACGGGCTGGTCGGCCGGCGAGAACTTCAGCCCGTTGTCGAGCAGGTTGGTCAGCACCTGCTCCACCCGGCCGCCGTCGGCAAACACCGCCGGCAGGTCGGGCGGCAGCTCCAGCTCGATGGGGCGGCCACCGTGCTCCTCGCCCAGGGCCGTACTCACCTGGCGAATCAACGGCCCCAGGTCGGTCGACTCGGGCGCTACCTCGATCGGCCGCCCGGCTTCGATGCGGGAAAGCGTCAACAGGTCGGTAATCAACCGCTCCAGACGGTGGGTACGGTGGCCGATGGACTGGATCGAACGCCGCCGCTCGTGCTCGGACAGGCGCTCCCAGTATTCGCTCAGCATCCAGGCGTGGGCGGCGATGCCGGCCAGCGGCGTGCGCAGCTCGTGGGAAACCAGCGAGACGAACTCGGACTTGAGCTGGTTCAGCTCGCGCAAGCGCTCGTTCGCCTCGGCCAGCGCCTCCGCCTCGCTCCTCGCCGCCTCGAAGGTGCGCAGCGAGCTCAGGCCGGCGGCAACCTGGTTGCCGGCCAGCGTCAGGAAGCGGATGTCGGCGTCGCTGAAGCCCGCAGGCTGGCGGGAGAAGACGGCGAGCGCTCCCAGCACGGCGTCGGAGCCAACGAGCGGCAGGACTGCGAAGGCCTCCCGCGGCCGCACCCTGGCCGCCAGCCGCTGTTCGCGTCCACCTTCGGACGAGCGATCGGAGCGCAGGAGCTGCCTGCGCCGCGCGGCCGAACGAGCCAGCAGCTCCACGTAGCGTGGCGCTCGGCCGCGGCGGCACGCGCCGCTCGGGTGTACGGCCATGTACGACAGCCCGCCAGGGACAGGGCCCGCGTGGTCCTCCAGCCACAGGGCGCAGGCACACACCGGGAGTACGCGGGCGAGTTGTCCAGCCAGAGCCTGGAGCAAGTGTACCTGTGGCGATCGCTCGGTGCCCAGCCGCGCCAGGGCATCGAGGGCAATGAGCTCGCGATCGCGCCGCTCGAGCTCGCGCGTGAGCTCCGGCGTCCCCGTCGGCACGAGCGCCACCACCGCCACCCGCGACCCGTCCGGCAGGACGGCCGGGCAGGCGTGATGCTGCAGCAGCAGCCCCGCGATCGCCGGGTGGGGGCTGAGCCCCCGCGCAGCGCGCTGCTGTGCGATCGCTTGCGCGGCAGTGCAGCCGCGGGACACCTCGCCGCCCCAGAAGAGGCGGCAGTATTCGATCCTGGCCGAGGCGTCACACCGTCCCAGCAAGTCCCACCCCTCAGCGTTGGCCTCCACCACCGCGCACGCCTCGTCCACGGCAAGCGCGGGCAAGGGATTGGCGTCGAGGAGGTGGCGCAAGGCCGAGGGAGCTTCGGGGATGGTGAGCATGCTGACTGCCATCGTTCACCTCCGAACCTGCCACAAGCACCGGTCGCCGTGACGAGACGTATCCTGTCGGTCCCCTGGAAGCCATCGCCCCCGTTCGTCCTGCGCCCACGGCCCGAGCCAGGCCCACAGCGCAGATGGGGGGGCGAACGGCAAGCAAGCTGGGCGACCCGTAGCGCATACCAGTGGCAGGCCCGCTCACGAGCGCCGCTCGACGCCTCTGGTGCTCAGGGCGCAAAGCCGCTTTCGCCGCGAGACGGAAGAACCCCTCTGAATTCAGTGTAGAGGCGGCCCAGACAGATCGTCAATGCACCTTCGGTGCCGGCGCGGCCTCCCGCCAGTTGCGGGGCTGTACGGCCGCTGCTAGAATGGCTGCCCAGGACGTGCGGCGGCTACCGGGGTGGCTATCCTTATGGACCGAAGAGCCCCTCGACTGAGTCGACAGTTGACAGTCGAGCGGGCACCAGCAGACTGTCAACAGTGGACTGTCGACTGTCAACTCGGTTGAGAGATTGCACGGAGGGTGAGCATCGTGTCTGAGCCGCGCCCACCCCAGCGACTGACCCGGCGCGCCGGT
>JACQUR010000480.1 GCA_016210245.1 Chloroflexota bacterium | reverse complement strand
GCGGCGCGGCGTGCCGCGCCGCACCCACGGCGACCCACTCCCACACTACTCTTCCAGAACCAGGGAGCATGAGCATGGAAGTCAAGGCGATCGACATTCACATCCACCTCAGCGATGAGGCGGCGATCAAGGCCATGGGCGCCCGTGCCCAGCAGATGGCGCAGTACTTCGGGCGCGAGCGCAAGCCAGTTTCCGTGGACGAGCTGGCCGACCAGTACCGCGCCCGCAACATGATGGCCGTGCTGATGAACACCAGCGACGTGACCACCTCCGGCAACCAGCCGGTGCCGAACGACCACATCGCCGAGGCGGTGCGCAAGCACCCGGACGTGTTCCTGGGCTTCGGGGTGATCGATCCGTGGCAGGGCAAGCTGGCCCTGGACGAGATCAAGCGCTGCGCCCAGGAGCTGGGCCTGCGTGGCATCGGCGAGCTGAACCCCGGGCGGCAGCACTTCTTCCCCAACGACCCACGCTTCTATCCACTCTGGGAGGAGGCGACCAGGCAAGGGCTGATCGTGCTCTTCCACAGCGGCATGATGGGCGCCGGGGCGGGCCGGCCCGGCGGGATGGGCTACAAGCTCAAGTACACCCAGCCCATTCCCTATTTCGACGACGTGGCGGCCGACTTCCCGGAGCTGAAGATCATCAGCGCCCACCCGTCCTGGCCCTGGTCGGAGGAGAACCTGGCCATCGCCCGCCACAAGAGCAACTTCTTCATCGACCTCTCTGGCTGGGCGCCGAAGTACTGGCCCCCCTCCCTGACCCACCACGCCAACACCATCCTCCAGGACAAGTGCCTGTTCGGCTCGGACTGGCCGGTGATCACAGTGGAGCGCTGGATGGAGGAGTTCGAGCAACTGCCGATCAAGCCCGAGGCGCGCCAGAAGATCCTGCTCCAGAACGCCAGGAAGCTGCTGGGGCTGGAGTAAGAGAACGGGGATTGCAGAGTGCAGATTTGAGAGTGCAGCGTGCAGATTTGAAATCTGCACGCTGCACTCGCAAATCTGCACTCCCTCCCGCTGTCCTTAGTGCGGAATCATCGCCTGCGCGATCTGCTTGAACTGCTTGACCGACTCGAAGGGGTCTACCACCGCATGGACCTGTACGTCTGAGAAAGGCCCGAAGGGGAACTGGAGAATAATGCTGTTCGCTTCCTCCGCGGACTCCACGTTCAGGATGGCGCCTCCACCGGGGACGCCGACGTATCCGAACAGCGTCTCCACCTTTCCGCTCTCTTTGATCCCCGTCATCCACCCGAGCATGGCGTCAGACAGGACAACCGCCAACTCGGGAGGAACCGGGTGCTTTGGGTTCGCGATCATGAGAAACTTCATGCCTGGGTCTCCTTTCTTCTTCTCCCGGCTTGAACCGGACACACTCGTGGTTTCAAGGGATGCCAGCACAGGCTCGATTCACGTGGGGCCAGGCGCGTCTCTAGAACGAACACCTCCTTTCCTGGTCCAGACTACACAAACCGCGCTACGGCCATAGCAACCACGACGATGACGAGCAGCACCGAGTTAGCACGGGCGAGCCTGGTGATACGTGCGGTCAGGCTCTGGAGATGGCGATCCTCTTCGCCCGTCGGGGCTCTCCCCTCGAAAGAGCGGGCCATCTTATCCATACGCATCGAGAGAGGCGGAATAATGCCGAAGCCCACTATGAGCGCTAGCACCGTCGCCACGAACCCTGTCGACACAGCCCAGCCCCATCCGGTCGCCGAAACCCAACTAAGATTCCAGCCGCGCGTGATGCCTATCATCCAGATTCCAGAGACCACGGCGATGGTGGAACTGACCATGATCCTCGGGTGGTTAGGCCGAGCGATCACACTCGGGAAGCGAGGATAGCGCACCGCTGACGGGGGTATCATCGTACGAAGGTACGAGGTTGCAGGTGCGAGGGTACGGAAATCGGCAGATGTGGGTACGATCGGAATGAGTGCGGGCTTAGACGATCCGCATCTCGCGAGCCCGAGCGGCTGCCTGCGTACGGGAGGTGACGTTCAGCTTGCGCAGAATGCTCGTTACGTGGGTTTTCGCAGTGCGTTCGGAAATGACCAGTTGCTCGGTAATGGCCTTGTTACTGGCTCCGGCGGCGACCAGGCGCAGGACCTCGATCTCGCGTGGGGACAAGGTCTGGCCGGTTTCGGGCACATCGACTCGGCGGGGCTCCGCCGGCGCACCGAGGAGATCCAGTAGGTGGGCCGCGAAGATCGCGTGAACGCCGCGGTCCACAGCCAGACGCAGCAACGGGACCATGGCCGGCCCTTCCTGCAGAATCAAGCCAGGCGTTCCATCCCGTTCGCACTCGGCCAGTACGGGCGCAAGCTCGGTTAGCGCGTCCTGCGGGCGCTTCCACTGCACGTAGACGTAGGCCAGTAGCAAGCGGGCGCTGCCAAAGACAAACCACGGGCGCGTTTCTTGTCCAAGCGCAACCGCCGCGCGCAAGGTGCGCTCCGCGCTGGCATAGCGCCGGTTGCCCAGTTCCGCCAACGCGCGCATCAACGTGCGGGATACCTTGACCTCTGACAATTCCTGCGGGTTCACGATGGTAGACATTCGCGTGCAGGTCTCCCGCATCTGATCCAGACGACCTTGCATCCACTGCGCCCGCGCAATAAAGTGGAGAACTGACACCGTGTAGAACCTGAGGGACGGTGTCTCTTCGAACCAGGGCAGTCGCGCTTCCCAGTAACGTTCCACAGCCGCGCCGTCGCCGCGGATGAGAGAGGCGGACATCAGCACAAAGTCCACTTCAACATCCAAGAAGGTGAACCCACCCAACTGCTGGCTCATACCACGTGCGCGTTCCGCTTCGTGAACGGCCTCATCTAAGCGGCCGCGCAAGAGGTGGAGATATCCCAGCAGGGAATGAGCACCCGCCTGGACAGGCCCCACGCCCTCTCCAAAGTGGGCCAGGGCTCGGCGGCAATAGCGTTCAAGAAGCTCCGCGCGGCCGGGTAGAAGCGCGAGATGCATACGTAGGATAGGCGCCAGGATGGCGAACGGGCGTGGCTCTCCGCATTCCAGTGTGATCTGCAGCGCTTCATCTACGTCTGCGCCTGCCTGGTTGAAGTTGCCCTCGTGGAACAGTTGCCAGACACGAGTGATCAGCAATAGCACCCGACCGTGGGGCGGAAGGGGATAGGTCAACGCCTCGCGGATCAGCGTCGCTTGGCGCTCGTAGTCGTGCTGCTGGCTTGCAACGCCTACCAATCCTAACAGAGCCTCACCCTGGCCAGCCTCATCTCCGACGGCTTCGAAGCGGCGCCGGGAACATTCCAACAACGACCACGCGTCCTCCAATGCGCCCCGATACAATGCGCAAACGCCGAGCAAACAGAGGAGCCGGGGGCGCGCCTCTCGCACAGGAACAGGCAACGATTCGATACAGCCGCGCAGTGTTTGGCACAATCCATCCTGTACGAGCTGATCGCCAACGCGCTCGATGGTGTCGGCCGCTTGTTCCCAAAGCTCTGCGGCGAGGTAATGAGCGATGGCACGTGCCGGAACGCTCTCTGCCTCGGCGGCGCGGCGGTGCAGCTCGGCGACTCGCGCTGGCATCTCTTGCGCCAACTGGCGCTGCAAGAACTCGGCAAAGAGGGGGTGATAGCGGTAACTGCCGCCGCCCTCCCCCAAAGCCTGTGTCAGGAGGTTGCGCCTGGCCGTTTCTTGAAGGAGGGCCTCGGCGTCGGCCCGACCGGTCACCGCTCGACAGAGTGCCGGTGTGGGCTCCGTCAGAACACACGTTTCCAGCAAGAATGCCCTAACTGCGTCGGGTTGGCGGTCAAGCACCTCTTCAGCCAGAAAGTCGAAGACTGAGCGGTCCCTTCTAGCCAACTGAGCGAGAAACTCGGCCCGGGCTGTGGAAGAACGCACGTGCTCCAGCGAAAGGGCCAGCAAGCGTAAGCCGGCCGCCCACCCCTCGGTGAGGGATTCGAGGGTCCGCAACTGCTCGGGCGAAAGAGCCAGGCGCAGCCGCTCCTGAAGCCAGTCCGCCGCCTCCTCTGGGGTGAAGCGAAGGTCTGCGAGACGTAGCTCGGCCAACTGGCCCCGGGCCCTCAGGCGAGCCAGGGCCAGCGGCGGATCGTGACGCGCCGAGATCACCAGGCGCATCTGCGATGGCAGGCGCTCCAGGAGATAGTCCAGGGCCACGTACACAGCGGGTTCTGCGATGTGGTGCAGGTCATCCAGCAAGAGAGCAAAAGGGTCGGGTCGGGTCGCCAGAATGTCATTGATCAAGACGCCCACGACGCGGCGTACGTAATCGCTCGAGGCGGGCTGGCCTCCCGGTGTCAGGAACTCGGTGAGGAGAGACTGGGCGGTGGCTCCACAAGTCGGGTCCAGACACCGGAGTGACGCGACGAGCGCAGTCAGAAAGTGGAAAGGATCGTTGTCCTCTTCGTCCAGGGAGAGCCAGGCCACCGGCAAGTCGGTGTACGCCTCTGGCAGAGCCGCCAGCAGGGTGGTTTTGCCGTAGCCGGCGGGCGCGGAGAGGAGAACCAGTCGGCGGGAGCTCAGTGCCAATCTCATGGCGTCGAATAGGCGCTGCCGAGCAAGCACGTCCGGCGGCAGCACAGGGATCTGGAACTTGGTGCGGGCCATGTGAAGCGACGAGTCGGCCGCCTGGATCTCCATAGGAGCCGCCTCCGCTGCCGTTTTCGTCAGTGTTGCCAGAAGAGTATCGAAGCGGTCGATTGTGGAAAGGAGAAGCCATGGCAGAGCGACACTCACCCAGGGGCTCGACAGCGTCGCGCCTTAGTATATTCCTGAATAGTATATTGCTGCATATCTAAACGGACAAAGGCGCGGTCCACCTGGCCGAGGATGGCACCTGGCAGTAGTCGGCTACGATGTCCCAGGTGAGCCGGGTGGCCCAGGCGAGGCTCTGCACCGGCAGGCGCTCGTCGATGCCGTGCTGGGTGCTGAAGTCGGCATCTGGCAACGGGCGGAAGCCGTAGACCGGGCTGCCCTTCTGGCGCAGGAAGCGGCCATCGGTCGCGCCGGTGATCATCGCGGGCACCAGCGGCACGCCGGGGGCGTGCGTGGCCAGGCCGCGCCGGAGGCAGTCCACCAGCGGGTGCTGCACGGGCGATCCGGCGGGTCCCCGCCCGGAGGCGTCGACCAGGGTGAGCGCAGGGCTGAAGTCCAGCTCTACCTTGTCCAGGACCCCCGCCTGCTGCAGGATCGCCGCCACCTCCTGCCGCACCTCGTCCGGGCCGTAGCCCGGCAGGGCGCGACAGTCGACCGAAGCGCTGGCCGTGGTGGGGATGGTGTTGATCTTGCTCCCGCCCTGTACGATGGTGGGAGTGAGGGTGTTGCGCACCGCCGCCCGCAGCAGGTCCCGGATGGAGGCGTCGGCGATCGCGCCGTCCAGGGCGGCATCCGTCTGCACCGGGTCCAGCGCGCGCAGCAGGAGTGACTTCACCGGCTCGGGCTGGGCTGAGGCCAGGGCCTCGGTACACGCCCGGAACGTGGCACCCAGGTGGACGGGCGTCTTCGTCGTGCCCAGGGCATGAACGGCCGTGGCCAGGTGGACCACCGCCTGGTCGTCGTGGGGCCGCGCCGCGTGGCCGCCTCGTCCCCTTGCCGTGAGCGTGAACCAGCACTGCCACTTCTCGTCCACACCGTAGGTGTGGTAGCGCTGCCCCTGCACCTCGATGATCGGGGGGCCGCTGCCCTCGGTCAGGGCCGCCTCGCAGGCAATCAGGTCCCAGTGGTGGTCGACCATCCACTGCGCGCCATAGGCGCTGCTCGCCTCCACGTCGGCGTTGAGCATCAGGAGCAGGTCGCGACCCACGGGCCCGCCCTGGCGGGCCAGCAGGCGCACCACGGTGAGGTAGATGGTGGCCAGGCCCTTCATGTCGAGCGTGCCCCGACCCCACACCTCGCCGTCCACCAGGTCGGCGCTGAAGGGCCCGTGGCGCCACTCGGCGGCCACGGCGGGCACCACGTCCACGTGCCCGAAGAGCAGCAGCGGCCCGCCCCGGATCGGCCCCGTTGCCCGCAGCCGAGCGACCAGGTTGCCCCGCCCCGGCGCCGACTCGAACACCTGGCTCTCGATGCCGTCCTTCGCCAGCTCCGAGGCCACCCACTCCACGCACGCGGTTTCGTTGCCCGGCGGGTTGGTGGTGTCGAACTGCACCAGGCGGCGCAGCAGGGCGACGGACTCGCCCACGACGCTGTCCCAGTGGATCGGTGGAGCCGCGGCCATGGTTTTCCCCCTCAGGCGTTGCGTCACAGCGCCTAAACTGAAGCCAAAGCGGGATCTGCAAGCCGGGTGGATGTGTCCTCCGGAGAGGGGACGTGTCCTCCGGAGAGGAGACGTGTACCACGGAGACACGGAGACACGGAGTCTTCTTAAGAAAAAGCTCCGTGACTCCGTGACTCCGTGGTGGACGTGTCCTCCGGCGAGGGGACGTGTACCACGGAGCCACGGAGACACGGAGTCTTCTTAGAAAAAGCTCCGTGACTCCGTGTCTCCGTGGTACACGTCCCCTCGCCAGCGAAACCATGAGGGTTTCACCTCGGCTTTGGTTTAGTAAGGTACGGTACCTCCGGTCGTGGCCGTGGGTCAAACGCTGCCCTTTGCTGGCGGGCGCTCCCCGTTCAATCTCAATCGGGCGGGTAGAGGTCCGGTAGCGCCAGGAGACGGATGCGCCGGTCGGCCCGGGCGAGGCCTTCCAGCTCCGGCGTGAAGCCCGCGGCGGAGGCGTACAGGAAGATGGCGTCGTCCACGTCGCGCGCCCAACCCTGGCCCGAAGCGGCCAGGGCGCGCCAGTTTGCCGAGCAGGGCGGTGTGGAGGCCGGGACCGTGCGGCGAGGCGGACCACTTGAGCTCGCCGGCCAGGAGCCGCCCGTCTTCCAGACGCGCGGCCAGGTCGATTTCCACGCTCCCGCGCTCGCGATCGAGACCCTCCCAGCGCCCCCACTCCGTTGCCGCCGGCAGACCCCACTGCCCGCGGTAGCGCGCACAGGCCTGGCGGACGATCGTCTCGAAGGAGTGGCCCAGGTAGGAGTCGAGGTGGGGCGCGATGTGCGCGTCCCAGAAGCGGTGCGGGTTCTCCAGGGCGAGGTGGCTGCGGTTCGGGACCAGGAAGCGGTGCCAGAAGCCCACCGCGGGGTCGGCGATCACGTAGCGATATGGATCGATACTGTAGTCTATGCAGAGTAGAGTGTTATAACACTCTACTCTGCATAGACTACAGTATGTAAG
>JACQUR010000479.1 GCA_016210245.1 Chloroflexota bacterium | reverse complement strand
GGACCGGTCCTCACTCTGCACTCTCAAATCTCAAATCTGCACTCCCTCTGACCCCTGGCCGCGAACAATCCTGGAGGTATGTGACGTGAGTGTCTTGACGCTCGCGCGCGAGAGGGGGGCGGGGCGCAGCACGGCTGTGCTGGCGCTGGCCGGGCTCGCGCTGCTGTACCTGCTGGTGCTGGACCAGGGGCAACTGCTCTCGCTGGTCCAGGGGGCGACGGCCTTCGACCAGAACCTCGTCCATGAGTTTCTGCACGACGGCCGGCACCTGCTCGGCGTTCCCTGCCACTGAGAGGGAGTGCAGAGGGAGTGCAGATTTGAGATTTGAGAGTGCATAGTGCCTCACTCTGCACTCTGCAATCTCAAATCTGCACTCCGGGTGAGAGGTGTGCGAAACCTATGGCAAGACCTTCACTGAGGCCAGTGTTGCTGGCGGCGCTCGTGGCCGGCGTGGTCGGCGCGCTGGCTGCTGGCCTGTTCCACTTCTTCGCCAGCGAGCCCGTGGTAGACCTGGCCATTGCGCTCGAGAGCGCCGGGCACCCGGGCGAGGCGCACGAGGTGGTGAGCCGTGAGGTGCAGAAGGGCGGTCTGTTCGTAGCCCTGCTGCTCTACGGCCTGATCTGGGCGGCGCTGATCGCCTCGGCCGTACATCTGCTGCGCTTCGGGCGGGCGCGCCAGGTGGCGGTGATGGCTGTGGCCGTTGGCTGGGCTACCGCCATCTTCCCCTTCCTCAAGTACCCTGCGAACCCGCCCGGGGTTGGCGACCCCGAATCGCTGCTCTTTCGCCAGGCCACCTACCTGGTGTGCCTGGGCCTCGCGCTCGTCGGCGCGGCGGGCGCGTACGCGCTGGCCAGGAGAATCGGCGCCGTGGGCAGCGTGGGCGCCTACGGCGCGCTCCTGGTGGTCGCGTTCCTCGCCTTGCCGGCGAACCCGGACCACGTCGGGATGGACCCCGGCCTGTTGCTGACCTTCCGACTGCTCTCCCTGGGGGGACTGCTGATCTTCTGGTCGGTCTTCACCGTCGCCTTCGCCTGGCTCTTCAACCGGTTGAAGGTTGGAGGTTGAGCCGGGTTGGAGGTTGGAGGTTGAAGGTCGGATCCAACCTCCAACCTCCAACCTCCAACCCGCTCAACCTCCAACCCGGCGGGGCTTGCGCCCCTGCGTTCCACGCTGTTCAATAGCACTGTTCGCATTTCTCTCTGCGGAGGTGTCGGCGTGGCAGAATCGGGGATCGTCGTCCATCCTCGGAGTTCCGTGGTCTGGGAACCGTCCATCGTGGACCGGTTCCGTGCGGTGGCTCCGGCCACCATTGGCCATTTCTTCGAAGAAGGCTTCATGGACCCGGAGATCAAGCCGCTCACGCGCAAGGTCAAGGTGGTTGGCCCGGCCTTGACCCTGTTCCTGCCCTCGAACCGCGTGGGCATCCGCCAGGCGATCGAGGCAGCCCAGCCGGGCGACGTGCTGGTCGTGGACCGGGCTGGCGAACGCAAGCGGGCGTGCTTCGGCGAGATGCTCGCCCGCCGCAGCCTTCGGGCTGGCATCGCCGGGGTGATCATCGACGGGCCAGCCACAGACATCATCGAAATCCAGGAGCTTGGGCTGACGGTCTTCTCGCGCGGCGTCTCGGCGGTCCTGGGCCGCGGCCTGGCCGAAGAGAGCGCCATCAACACCCCGGTGAGCTGTGGGGGCGTCACAGTGCGCCCGGGCGACCTGATCGTCGCGGACGACAACGGCATCGTGGTCGTCCGACCCGAGCAGGCCGAAGCCATTCTGGCGGCAAGCGAGCCGGCCGAGCGCGCCGAGGTGGGGCTGCGGCAGCAACTGGCCTGGCCGATGAGGAAGTAGTGCAGATTTGAGATTTGAGAGTGCGGATTGCAATCTGCACTCTCAAATCTCAAATCTGCACTCGGCTATGCCGCTCGCCGCTTGCGCCCCCGGCGGCTCAGGTGAGCCAGGAGGCGTTTGATGGGCAGGGTGTTGAGCACGGTTCGAGGCTCGACCCAGCCGCGGCGGGCGGTGGCCACGGCGTAGCGCACCAACTCCAGTTGCCGGGCGGAGTGGGCGTCGCTGTTGCAGACCAGCAGCACGCCCACGTCCCTGGCTCGGCGCGCCCAGAGGTCGTTCAGGTCCAGGCGGTCCGGCTGGCCGTCCACCTCCAGGGCTACGCCCTGCTGGGCCGCGGCCTGGAGCACCGCTTCCACGTCCACCTCGTACTCGGGTCGGCGCAGCAAGAGCCGGCCGGTGGGGTGGCTGAGCACGGCCACGTACGGGTTGCGCAGGGCGCGCAGGATACGCTCGGTCATGCGCTCGCGGGGCTGGCCGAAGGCGCTGTGGACGGAGGCGGCGACGAGGTCGAACTGGGCCAGCACGTCGTCCGGGTAGTCCAGGTCGCCGCTCGGCAGGATGTCCACCTCCGTCCCGTGCAGCACGCGGAAGGGCGCGTAGCGCTGGTTCAACTGGTCGACCAGCCGCCGCTGCTGGCGCACGCGCTCAATGGACAGCCCACCAGCCACCCCCAGCGAGCGGGAGTGGTCGGTCAGAGCCAGGTACTGGTAGCCTCGGGCGATGGCTGCCTCTACCATCCGCTCCGGCGGATCGTAGCCGTCGCTCCAGTCCGAGTGGACGTGCAGGTCGCCCCGTACCGCTTTCAGCGCCACCAGGTCCGGCAACTGGTGGCCCAGCGCTGCCTCCAGCTCGCCCCGGCTCTCCCGCAGCTCCGGCGGCATCCAGTCCATGCCCAGGGCGCGGTAGACCTCCTCCTCCGTCCGCCCGGCCAGCCGCTTTCCTGCGGCGTCGAAGAGGCCGTACTCGGACAGCTTCCACCCGCGATTGATCGCCACCTGGCGCAGGGCGATGTTGTGGTCCTTGGAGCCGGTGAAGTACTGCAGGGCAGACCCGTACTCGTCGGGCTTGATGACTCGGAGGTCGATCTGCAGGTTGTCCCGGGTGAGGATGGACGAGCGGGTGGGTCCCCTGGCCAGCACCTCCCGGGCGATGGGCAGCGTGGTGAAGGCGTCCATGACCTCTCCAGGTCGGTTGGAGGCAACCAGGAGGTCGATGTCGCCAATGGTTTCCTTCATGCGACGGATGCTGCCGGCCGGGTTGATCTCCAGCACGGCCGGACGATCGCGCAGCAAGCGAACCACCTCCTCGGCGGCCGGCAGGGCCATGCCCAGCAGCATCCGACCCGTGCGCTGAGCCACCCGCGCCGCCTCGCGGGCGATCCTGTCCTCCAGCTTCTCGCCGAAGCCCGGCAGCCCTTGCAGCCTGTGCTCGCGGGCGGCCCGCTCCAGCTCCGCCACAGTGGAGATGCCCAGGCGCTCGTGGACCAGCTTGGCGCGAGCCGGGCCGATGCTTGGCACGTCCAGCAGGTCCGCGGCCTCCACCGAAACCTCCCGCTTGAGCCCCTCGTAGTAGCTGGAGCGGCCGGTGTCCAGGTACTCACCGAGCTTGGCGCCAATGGAGGAGCCGACGCCCGCGATATCCGTGAGGCGCCCGGCGCGGTGCAGGTCCTCAATGTCCTCGGCCATGGCGCTGATAGACCGCGCCGCCTCCTCGTAGGCGCGGATGCGAAAGGGGCTCTCGCTCTTCAAGGCCAGCAGCTTGGCGATGTTCTCCAGCAGCAAGGAGAGCTCTTCATTACGTCGGGCCATGGGGCACCTCCGTATGATGTTTCCTCTGCCCACCACCCCCAGGGCATTGCAGACTACCTCCCCTGCTAGCTCCCAGCAATGGGCGTGCCGGGTTGGGAGCTGGGGGCGTCCACCCGCACCTGGATGGGCCGGGGCTCCGAGAAGCGGCGCGTCATCTGCTACACTCATCTCGATGTTCCTGCGCTTGCTGCTCTGGCTGCCGGCCCTGGCCTGGATGGGGGTCATCTTCTACTGGTCCAGCCAGCCAGTCCTGCCGATCGATGGCCAGCCCAACTCCGGCCTGCTCCACCGCACGGCCCACCTCATTGCCTACGCCATCCTGGCGCTCTTGCTGGCGCTGGGTAGCGGCACCAGCCAGCGCGGCCTGCGCGCTGCCTTCCTGCTGGCCGTGCTCTACGGCCTCACCGACGAGGTCCACCAGAGCTTCGTCCCCGGCCGCCACGGGCGGGTGCAGGAGGTGGTGACGGACGCTGCCGCCGCGGCCGCTATCCTGGCCCTGTTTGTCTTGCTGCGCTCGACGGCGCATCGGGTCCTGCGGAATCTGACCAAGACGGTGCATCCATGAAACGAATCGTGAAGGACTATCACAGCAACATCTTCTGGAGCGAGGAAGACGGCTGCTACTGAGTGCTGAGTGCTGAGTGCCGATCGCTGAGTCCTTACACAGCACTCAGCACTCAGCACTCAGCACTCAGCACTTGCTGTGGTAGGGGCGCAAGGCCTTGCGCTCCTACCACTCATCACTCGTTCAGCTTCTTGGCGCCGCTGTACAGCCCCGCCGCGCTCAGGCCGAGGGCGAGACCGGCCAGCAGCGCGTCGGCCCAGGCGGTGGCGTCCGGCCAGTTCGCCGCCAGGTGGTAGCCCAGGCTGATGGCCACGCCCAGCGCGACGGCCAGCGGAGCGGCCCAGCGGCTCTCCAGGCCCAGCCGCTTGCCTACCTCCACCAGGCCGATGAGCAATGGCACCGTTGCAACTCCTGCAAGTTCCAGGGGCATGTCTCCTCCGAGTCCTGAGTAGAAAGTCCTGAGTCCTGAGTGGATGTCCGGAGCCTCACTCAGGACTCAGGACTTTCTACTCAGGACTCGGAGCACTCAGCACTCCAATAGTCGCAGCCGGGCTACCGTCTGGTAGCCGGTGCGTTGCGAGAGCTGGCTCACCCGCTCGCGCAGGTCGGTGAGCCAGACGGTGTAGCTGGTTCCATCCAGGTCCACGTAGCTCTGCACCCCCTTGGTGGCCAGCCTGGTCCACAGGCTGGCCGAGAGCTGGGCGCCCGCCAGCGGCTCCGGCGTGCCGTCCAACCGCAGCAGCGGCAGCTCGGGCGTGCCCTCCAGCAGCGTCTCCAGCTCCCACTCCCGCTTCGCGTCCGGCGCCAGCACGTAGCGCAGCGCCAGGTCGTACAGGGCCGGGCTGGTGGCCGGGTCGGCCGTGGCCAGCAGCACGCGGAAGGCGATCAGCTTGCCGACCACGTTGCCCGGAAAGGCGAAGGTGGCCGAGGTGGCGCCGACGACGCTGGAGGTGCCCAGGCTGATCCAGGCGCCGGCATCCTCCAGGCGGTACTGGACCTCGATCGACTGCCCCGCAGCCAGCGGCGCGTGGTTGGCCGTGAGCGCGCGGAAGACCTTGTCCACGGAGGGCAGGCGGGCGTCGAACAGGCTGGTCTCCAGCAGCCCGCTCAGCCGGTAGGCGCTCGTATCCACCTTGTGGATCGCCGCGCTGGCCGCGGCCCGCGTTCCCAGGAACAGCGTGCCCTGGTAGGCGGCCAGGCCCAGCGCGGCCGTCCCGCTTGCGCCCTCGTGCGGAATGCTCCAGGCCTGGCCGTCGAAGCGCACCAGGTACACCCCCAGGGCCGGGGTGTAGGCGCTGGCCCACAGGGCGCCGCCAAAGGGGAACAGGCCACACAGTGGCCCGCTGGCGCTCAGCGTGCGCAGCAGCTCCAGCGTGGAGCCGTTGTAGCGGTACACCTCTCCGCCCCGGGCCATGCCCAGGGAGAGGTCGGCGCCAAAGGGCGCCGCCGCGGTGACGTAGTTGTCCGGGAGGTGGCGCTCCAGGCTCCAGCTCGTCCCGTTGAAGCTGTAGATCGCCCCGTGCTCCTGGTCCTGGGTTTCGGCCCCGAAGACGTACAGCCGGGAGCCCAGCACCGCCGCGGCGCGGCACCAGCGCTCCAGCAGGCCAAACTGCTCCCCAGAGAGCAGGCTGCCGTCCCAGTAAAAGACCCGCGCGGCCAGCGTGACGTTCAACACCTCGTCGGCCACCACGTACAAGCGCAGCGCCCCGCCTGCGGCCAGCACCGCCAGAGCGTGAATGCCGCTCGCCCCGGCTACGGTGAAGGCAGGGTAGCTCCAGGTGGTCCCATCCCCCGTACTCGCCACCTGGCCGTTGCTGGCATTCGCGGCGTACAGCTTGCCGCCGTACTCCACCAGCGTGGTCACGCCGGCACTACCCGCACCCAGGTCGAAGGCCTGCGCCCACGCGGCCCCGTCGTAGCGGTAGATCTTGCCACTCGCCTCGGCGCCCGCGTAGAGCTTGCCGCGGAAGCTGGCCAGGCAGCGGAGGCCCGTCTCGGGGCTGGTGTAGCTCGTGGCCAGGGTGCGGCCCAGGCGCAGGGCGCCGCGCTCGCCGTAGCCGTCCACCCCCTGGCCGGCGCGATACCGCCCGGGCTGCGCCGGGTCGCGCACCAACTGGCCGTCGCCGCCGGACCAGTCCGACTCCACCATCACCTGGTCGTGGGTGAGGTCGTCGTAGGTGCGATCGCCCGTGGCCAGCTTCTGGGCAAAGGGCGTAGCCGGGCGCTTCTCGTAGGCCTTGAGGTTGAGGATCAGCCCCTGGCCACCCAGGGTGACGTGATACTGGGCCATGGCGCCTCCGAGTGGATTGCAGATTTGAGATTGCAGAGTGCAGATTGAAGCTGACTTCAATCTGCACTCTGCAATCTCAAATCTGCAATCCGCACTCCTCACTCGTTCTAGCTGTTGTTGATTCCCTCCAGTCGCGCCAGCGCGCTGTCCCGCAGCAGCGCCAGCGACACGTACCAGCGCAAACGCACCCGCTGGGCGTCCTTGGTTTCCAGTTGCCCGATGTCCACCGCCTCGATCCCGCCGTTCTGCAGGCCCACCAGGCCGTCGGCCTCCGAGAACTGGACGGCGTAGACGCTGGAGAGCGCGCTCCCACTGCCCAGCGTCTCGTCGTCGGGCTGGAAATCGCTCGCTTCGACCAGGATGCCGTCGTAGAACATCACCTGGCGCCCAAACTGGTCGGCGCCCTGCTCCACGTAGTGGCTGCTCGCCACCAGCAAGCTCTTCAGCTTGCGCCGCGTCCGCTTGCTCATCAGCAACATGTCCGGCTTCCCGCCCTTGACCAGGTCGATCAACTGATCCACCAGCGCCAGCGCCAGCGCCCCGCCATTCGCCCCCGCGTTGATCTTCTGCGCTGCCACCGTCAGCTTCCGCAGCCCGTCGAACGAGTTCGCATCGCTCCCCGTGTCCCCGGTGATCACCGTCGTCTCGAACTTCCGCGCCACGTCCTTGGCCCGCAGCGCCGTCTGGACCGCCCGCTGGTCCTGCACGTTCGAGCGGGTGCGCTGGATGAAGTTGTCCACGTCCGCGTCCCCGCCCAGGATCGCCAGGCTGGCGGTCTTCTGGGTGAAGGTGGCCGTGCCCTCGGTCCACGTCCCGCCCACCGCGTAGAAGCTGGCCCCCGCCAGCGTGCTCTCCTGGGTGTACTTGTAGCTGTTGCCCTCCACCGTGATGAACGGCAGATAGCGCAGCACCGGGCTCTCCTCGATGATCGTCTCGATCACGCCCCGCTGCAGCATGTCGGTGCTCAGCTTGGCGCTCTCCGCCAGGGTCAACGCCATGTTTCACCTCCAACGGAATGGTGAAGGGTGAAGGGTGAAGGGTGAAACTTCGCCCTTCACCCTTCACCCTTCACCCTTCACCCTTCACCATTCTTCGCCCTCCAGGCTCAACACCTGGCCAGGCCCTGCCTCGGCGCTCCGCAACTCGGCCAGGCGCGCCGCGCACAGCGCCCGCAGCTCACGCCGAATGCCCGCCAGGTACGCCCCACCGCTCTGTCCTGCCGGCGGCTCCTTGCCCCAGGCTAGCTCCATCACGTAGCGCGGATCAGGCATCCGCGGCCGCGGGTCGGCTTGCCCGGGCTCCGGCGGGGGCAGGCTCGGATCCGGCACCGTCCTGCCCTCGTCCAGGTGTACCCGGAAGCGGAACCCTTCCAGCTCCTCTCGCGCCAGCAGCACTCGCATCCCTCACCTCCGATGAATGATGAATGATGAATGCCATTCATCATTCATCACTACACTACGTAGTAGGCCGTCACGCTATACGTGATGGAGTCCGCCTGGTTCGCGTGGACGACCTGGAGCCGCCAATCCCGCGGCAGCACGAACCCCGAATAGTAGTCGTAGCCACCCTGCGTCGCGCCCGGGAACACCTGGACCGTCTTCTGCCCCACCGCGTTGATGATCGGCGCCCCGCTGAACACCCCCACCAACTTGTAGCTCGCGCCAGCCTTCACCTGGAACACGATCTGATTGAGCGCCCCGGCCGGGGCGCCCACCGCCGTCACGTCGATCAGCAGCACCACGCCCCGGTGGTTGTAGTTGACCTGGTCGGCGCTGTTCGTGTCGCCCGTCCGCGCCGCGCTCGCCAGCAGCGTCATCTTGTGGTTCCCGCGCCAGCGGTCCCACGCGTCGCCCGCCGGGTTGTACAGGCTCGGCCGCGGATAGATCGTCAGACCCTGGCGCCCGGGGTCGTTGTCAGCTCCGGTCCCACCCGGGTAGCTCAGCAACAGCCCGCCGCCGTTCTCCTGCACCACCCGCAGCGCCCCGCTGCTGGTCGCCACCAGCGCCTGGTCCCCGGCCACCACCCGCTGCCCATAGAGCGCGGCCGGCACTTTGTCCGAGCCATCGGCCGCCACCGGCAGGTTGCTCAGCGCCTGCGTGCCCATCTCTCTCTCCAATTGCGAATTGCGAATTTCGGATTGCGAATTGGGGATCTCGCAATTCGCAATCCGCAATTCGCAATTCGCAATCCCGAAATCACCTGCGCAGCCCGTAGGCGATCTTGGCCATGGGGGCCAGCGTTGCCAGGTCGTCCGACGATCGGGCCGCGTTGCCGGCCGGCACCCGCTGCTCCTGCAACTGCCGCCGCGCCGCCTCTGCCGCCCGCTGGAACGCCGCCCGCGCGGTCTCCACGCTGGCCACCAGCTCTTCAGCCGTCGTGCCGGCCACCAGCTCAGGCACCACCTGGCCCGCATGCTCGGCCAGCAGCGCGCGGCGAAAGTGCTCCACCCCCTGGCGCTGCGCCTCGACCAGCTCGGTGCTGAGCGCCGAGTGCTGCGTGCTGAGCTGGTCGAGCTGCTGCTCCAGTTCGGTGATGCGCGCCTGGAGCGTCTCGTTGGCCGAGGTGAGGCCGCGCACCTGCGCAATGGGCACCAACTCCTCGGCGCCCCGGGGCGTCTCGGGCACACCCTCCTGGCCCTGCCGGGCTTCGCCATCGTCTGCCATGTTCTGTCCTCCCTCTCTGCGGATTTTGGATTTTGGATTTTGGATTTTGGATTCGGGCTGCGATCGTGGATTCGGAATTGAGGTGGAGCGCCCGACCTCAATCCAAAATCCAAAATCAACAATCCAAAATCGCCAGTCGGAAGCTTCGGACCGGGCGGCGCCGCTGGTCGATCGCTGCCTGGTAGAGCTGCTGGTAGCGCTGCGCCTCGCCCGCGGCCGTTGCCCCCCGCTGGCGCTCGAAGCGCTGCCGCCTGGCCTCGTCGGCGGAGATCCAGCCCAGCGCCCGCCAGCAGGCGTACCAGGCCAGCACCTGGTCGTCCTCGGCCGGCGTGGCCAGCGCCTCGCCGTCGGTGGCGGGCTCGGCGTAGCGGGCCAGGTAGCGCAGGGCAATGGACTCCCCGCTCGCGTGCGGGGCGGGGGCGAGCACGAGCTGAGCAGAGAAGACCTCATACCCGGCCACGTCCACGCCGTCACCGCCCACCACCCGCACCACCCCCTGGGGATGCTCCACCCGCACCACCCGCAACGTGTCCGCGGGCAGGGCGTACGCCGCCTGGTCGGCCACGCTGGCCAGCGTGGCCGTGGCCTCGCGGGGCAGCGAGCGCCCGTAGTCGCGGACGGCCTCGGCCAGCCACTGATTCAGCCGCTCGTCCGGCCAGAGCGGCACGGCCCCGCCATCGTTCAATTCGCTGCGCACCTGAGCCCGCAGCGTGGCACGGGTGGTCATGCGTCTCTCTCTTCCTGCGTAAAACGTAAAACGTAAAACGTATACGTTTTACGTTTTACGTTTTACGTTTTACGTCTGTCCTCGTGGACTCGCTGCAGCTCGGCCTCGGGGTCGGGCTCGCCCAGCGCGTCCATGGCGGTGCGGTGGGAGCGCAGCCCGGCCGCCACCAGCGTGACGTTGTTGCGCACCTCGCCCGCGTCGTCGCGCGGGACCATGGGTGGCCAGATGACACGGGTGGCCAGGGCAGGAGTGTCCGAGGGCAAGAGCCCACGCTGCTGGGCGAGGCGCAGGACCAGACGGTTGCGGCGGCGCAGCGCTGCCTCCCAGAACACGCGCTTGCGCAGCGTCTTCTGGATGATCGGCCGCAGCTCCACCTCCAGCGCCACGCCCGAGAGCAGCCGCCCGGAGTCGCCAAAGGCGGTGCGCGGGGTCTCGGCCACCTCGTACAGGGCGCGGAACAGTCGCTCCAGGTGCTCCTGGACCGCCGCCGGCTGGCCGCGCCACTCCAGCAGCGTGACCTCCGCGTCGGCCGGGATATCCCACACCGTGCCCGGGCCGACCGCCAGGTCCGAGTGCTCGGTGACGCCGCGGAAGATGACCGGCGGATCGGCGTGATAGCGGATGATGTCCGATTGGTCGCTCATGCGCGCGTCCAGCTCGCGATTGAGGGCCACCACGTCGCGCAGATCGGAGACGCCCCAGAACTGGTTCGGCGGCTGGAGATTGGGCACGTGGACGAAGGGGATGACGCCGTACGGGTTGGGGCCCCGGCGCACCTCCTGGCCGTCCACCAGCACCACCAGCTCCTGGGCCGTCCAGCGCTCCAGGACCTCGGACGCGGAGACGTTCGAGACGCGGGGACGCGGAGACACGGAGACGCGGGGAGATGAGGCAGCCCTCTCCGCGTCCCCGCGTCCCCGCGTCTCGAAAGTCCCCGCGTCCAGGGAGAGGTCGGCCAGGTCGGCGGCGGACAGCCGGTAGCAGACGTCTACTTGCCGCAGGGTGCCCAGGTCGTCGCCCGCCCAGCGAGCGAAGAAGCCGAAGGGGTCCACGTTGACGACGCGAATGCGCTCCTCGGCCGGATCCCAGAAGACCTTGAAGGCCGCGTCGCCCAGGACACCAGCGTTGAGGGCGCCCTGCAGGTCGGCCGCGTCCAGGTCGTTGTCCTGGTAGACCTGGTAGAGCAGGTTCTCGGCGCTGCGGGCCAGCGTCTGCGCCCGGGGCCCGTCCTCCCGAGCGATGACGGCGAAGTTGATCCCTCGCCCCAGCAGATAGCTGGCTCCCTTATCTACGATGGCGCGGGCATAGTTGAGCACCAGGCGGGTGCGCTGCCCCTGGCCGGACTGGCCCGGCCAGTGCTTGCCCTCGTAGAAGTCCTGGTACTCACGGTAACGGCGCAAGCGCTCGGCGTCGCGCAGACGCAGGGCGCTGGAGGTAGCGTCGACCGCGGTCGGCAGGTTGGGAAGAAAGCGCAACGCCACTCTTGTTTCCCTCCAGGGACGGCCGCCAACGGATTCGGGGAACGGATCGAACGGATGGTGAAGGGGCTATCCGCGCGGCCCGGCCTCGGAATCTTGACAGGGATAGAACTTGTGTTCTATCTCAGGATACTGCCGCGGGGGAGGGAAACGGGTCAACCAGAAGGAACAGAGGTCGGATTGCGAATTGCGGACCTCACCTCCGCAATTCGCAATCCGCAATCCTCAATCCGCAATCGGCAGCCGCACCGTCACGGTGGTTCCAACCTCTTCCTGGCTTTCCACGGTGTTGCTGCCGCCGTGCTGCTCCACGATCTGGCGCGCCCCGGCCAGGCCGATGCCGGTGCCTGGCAGCCGCCCGACCACGTTGCCCGCCCGCCGGAAGCGCTCGAAGATGCGAGGCAGGTCGGTGGCCGGGATGCCGATGCCCTGGTCCTGGACCTGTAGCACTGCCCACGACCCCTCCTGGGCTACCCGCACCGTGATCTCGCCCGCCTCTTCCTCGGGGCTGTACTTGAGGGCGTTGTCGAGCAGGTTGCCCAGCACCCGCTCCAGCCGCGCCGCATCCCACCGCCCCACCAGCGCCGGCGCCGCCGCCTCCACCCGGAGCTGGTGGAGGTCGGCCGTGCGCTGGTGCTCGGCGGCCACCCGGCGCGCCAGGGCGACGAGGTCGGTGGACCGGCGCTCGAGCGGCAACGACTGGCCCATCTGGAGGTGCGCGATGTCGAGCAGTTCCTCGATCAGCGCCTGCATCCTGGCCGTGGCGGTGTCGATCTTCGCCAGCCCGTCCACCAGCCGCTCGGCAGCCGGCGTGTCTGCCTGGGTCGCCAGCCGCTGCACGAACTGGGCGTAGCCTTTGATGGTGGTGAGCGGGGACCTGAGGTCGTGGGCGGCGGAGGAGAGGAACTCGTCGCGGGTGCGCAGCGCCTGCTCGAGGTCGCGGTAGAGGCGGGCGTTCTCGATCGCCAGGGCGCAGCGGTGGGCCAACTCCTTGGCCAGAGCCAGGTCCTCCGGGCCGTAGTGGCGGCCGGCCTCTGCCCGCGCGAAAGAGATGGCGCCCAGCGTCCGCCCACGGACGGTGAGCGGCACGATCATGAACGAGATGGGAGCGAGCGCCTGGAGGATGCGCAGCCGGTGAGCCTCCTGAGCGCTTGCCTCCGTCCCCGCCCACGGGTCGGACACCTGCGAGACGAGCAGCGCCTCACCCGTGCGCAGCACCGTCGCCACGGGGTCAGCCGAGTGAAGATCGGGCCGGTAGTCGCGCCACCACTTGTGGAGCAGGTCCACCTTCCCTGGGTCTACGTGCGTTGCCGCCACCTGGCGGATCGACTCGGCCCGGTCGAGCTCGTAGAGGCCGCAATAGTCGGCCAGGACGGGCACCAGGAGCTGGGCTACGCGCTGGAGCGTTGTTTCGTAGTCGAGCGAGGCGGCCAGCAACGCGCTCGCCTCGGCCAGGAAGGCCAGCCGCCGCCGCGCTGCCTCGGCCTGGTCCGCCAGCTCCTGCGCCTGTGTGCTCGCAATGGCCAGCCGCTGGTTGGCCTCCCGCAGGGCCGTGGCGGCCGCCTCCGCCTCCGCGCGCGCTCTTCGCTCCGCCTCGTACAGGCGGGCGCGCTCCAGCGCCTGGGCGCACTGGCCAGCCAGGGCGAGCGCGAAGGCTCGGTCCTCCCCGTCGAACGCCTGCGGCTGGGCGAAGCTCCAGCCCAGCGCGCCGATGGTTCGTCCTTCCACGATCAGCGGCAGGGCCGACCAGGCGGCGCTACGGACGACCGCCTCGGTTGCGGCAAGGTGCGGATACGAGGCCGCGAGAGCCTGGCGGTCGTTCAGCCAGATACACGTTCCAGTCCGCACGGCATCCGCGGCCGGCACCGCCGCGTGTATGGAGAAGCGGCGCCACCCCTGTACGACCTCGTCGGGATAGCCCACGGCACGCGCCACCTCCAGCTCGGTGCCATCGCTGCCGAGCACGGCGACGGACCCAGCGTGCGCGCCGAGGGCGACCACCCCCTGGTCGACGATCACGGTAGCAACCTGCGTGGGGGTGAGCGCTGCGAAGAGAGCGGCGGTGATCGCCTGCAGACGAGCGGTGCGCTCGGCCGCCCGCTCGGCGGCCTGGCGCGCCTGCTGCTCGGCCGCGTACAGGCGGGCGTTGTCGATCGCCAGAGCGCAGCGGTAGGCCAGAGTCTCGGCCAGGGCCACCTCGGCCGTGCCGTAGCGGCCCGGTTCGGCCGAGACGAAGCTGAGCGTGCCCAGCATCCGCCCGCGGGCCACGAGCGGGAGGCACAGGTAGGAGCCAAAGCCGAGCGCGCGCAGCAGCGCCCGCCGTTCGGTGGCGGGCGCATAGGCTGCCAGCAGCGCCTCGGAGACCTCCGCATAGTGCTCCGGCTGGCCCGTGCGCAGCACCTTTGGGAGGCCATACCGGCCATTCGGGTCGGGCGGGTGGCGATCCCGCAGCTCACGCAGCAGCTCGATCCTGGCTGGATCCCGGTGGGCCAGCGCTACACGGCGCGCCTGCCCGTCCTCGACCAGGTAGACCGTACACCAGTCGGCCAGAAAGGGAACCGCGAGCTGCGCCACCCGCTGGAGCCTGGTTTCGAAGTCGAGCGTGGCTGCGAGCCAGCCGCCCGCTTCGGCCTGGAAGCGCAGCGCCTGCTCGGCCCGCACCCGTTCGGTCACGTCCGTGAGCGACAGCACGAGGCCTTCGACTCGCCCGTCCGCGTCCTCGATCGGGGAGAGCGTCCAGTCCCAGTAGGTGACGCCGCGCCAGGGCTGGTCGGCGAACTCGAACGGCCTGGCCCGGAACTCCACTGCCTCGCCCGTGTCCCGCGCCCGCTCGAAGATGGCCTGGTTCTCCCGATTGGGGAACAGGTCGAAGTGGTTGCGCCCAGGCAGCTCGGACACCGAGTGGCCGGACACAGTCGCGTAGGTCGAGTTCACCCAGACAAAGGTGAAGTCGCGGTCCAGGTAAGCCAGGTGGACGTGGCTGTGCTCCAGGATAGCCTGGAGCACGTCGGGGCCCACCTGGACGCGCTGCGCGTGCTGCGCCAGGACCGAGTGCAGATCCTGCGCACCAGGTGAGCCCATGGGAACCCCTTCCTGACAGCACGAGCGGTCCGGCGGAGAACAAGAGCCTGCCGACCGTTCGGCGGGCTCGAGCCCCTTGCCCACAGGCGACGACGAGGCAGCGCCCATCTGCCCAACCGCCACCAGGGTTGGAACACCGCCGGTGGTACGCGCTACCACCCAGCAGTCTACCGTACTCCACCTCCGTGGGCAATAGTCTGGGCTCCGCGGTAGATTACGCCGGATTGCGGGAAGACTCGTGGGCTCAGCGGGCGAGCAGCACCTCCAGGTGCTCGGCCCAGGCGTCGGGGTCTTAGCGCCAGGGGCCGAGGCCGCGGTGGACGACCACCAGGGCGAAGCCGGCCTCGACCCCGGCGGTCGAGTGGAAGACACCCACCTGGCGC
>JACQUR010000497.1 GCA_016210245.1 Chloroflexota bacterium | reverse complement strand
GTACGTGGCGTACCACGCTGCACGCCTCTCCCCCTTTCTATCTTCGCGTCCTCGCGCGAGCATGCCCACCCCACCAATTGCAACGCTGGCTGGACAAGAGTAGGATTGTTGGGCTAGCCCGGCCGGCGGTCACTCCGCTCGGCTCGTCAAGCCAGTGGGGAAAAAGGCAAGAGGAAAACGGCGCAACTTGAGCGACAGGGGGAGAGCATGCTGACGGAGCGTGAGGCGAAACCATCGGCCACCTCGGCCTATCTGCAGACGGTCGCACAGCGGGGCGCGACCGCCCACACACCGGGCGCGGCCGCTCGGCCGGCCCGTGGGCAGGAGACCCGCTGGGTGGAGGTGGTGGCTGACGAAGTGGGCGAGGTGCTCATGCAAGCATGGGCCATCAATGGCGTGGAGCACCTCTTTTTCTGCGGCGGCTCGGACATCATGTGGTACCAGGAGAGCGCGGTCAAGCTGCGCAGCCTGGGCCGCCCGACCCCGCGCATCGTGCTGCTGCTGCACGAGTACGTCAACCTGAGCGCCGCTTGCGGCTACAGCATGGTCGCTCGCCGCCCGACCCTCACCGCCGCCCACGTGGAACTGGGCATGATGAACTACGGCGGCGCCATCCACAACGCCTACCGGGGCGGCTACCCGGTGATGCTCACCTCTGGCAAGACCCCCAACTCGTACGGCGGGACCGCCAAGGGTGACCGCGACCAGTGGGTGATGTGGGTCCAGGACCTGGCCGACTACGGTGCCATCATCCGCCAGTACATGAAGTGGGACCACGACCTGCGGGCCACCGACAACCCGGGCCTCATCGTCAGCCGGGCTCTGCAACTGGCCATGACCGAGCCCTGGGGCCCGGTCTACATGAGCATCCCGCGGGACGTCGCGATGATGCCCGTACAGGGCGCGCGCTTTCCCTCCGTGGCCCAGCTCGGCATCCCCGAGCCGCCGGTGGGCGATCCGGACGCCATTCGCCAGGCGGCGCGCCTGCTGGTGGAGGCCGAGCAGCCGCTGGCCATCGCCGGGCAGCTCGGGCGCGACCCGGAGGCAGTGGGCAAGCTGGTGGCGCTGGCCGAACTGCTGGCCCTGCCGATCAGCGAGCCGCGCCGCGAGCGGATGAACTTCCCCACCAACCACCCGCTCTACGAGGGCGGCCCCAAGCTGGAGGACGCGGACCTCGTTCTGCTGCTGGAGGCCCTGGTGCCCTGGCTGCCGGGCTACCTGGAGCCGTCGCCGGGCGCCAAGGTCATCTCCATCGCCGTGGACCCGGCTGCCAGCCGCAACCTGCACTACGAGTTCAGCGCCGACCTGCGCATCGCCGGCGATCCGGGCAAGGTGCTGGGCCAGTTGCTGGCCGAGGTGGACCGGCTGCTCACCGCTAGCCGCCGCCAGGCGATCGCCGAGCGGCGCGATCGCATCGCCGCGACCTCCCGCGCCCGCCGCGAGAACCTGGACCGCCGGGCCCAGGGGCTGGCCGGGCGCAATCCCATCGCCCCGGCCTACGTGAGCTACGAGCTGGGCCAGGTGCTGGGCGACGAGGCCATCCTGCTGGACGAGGCGGTCGGCAACTCGCCCAACGTCCAGGCCCACTACCAGGCCACGCGCCCGGGCAGCTTCTTCCGCTCGGGCGGCACCAGCGGCGGCTGGGGCACCGGCGCGGCCTTCGGGGCCAAGCTGGCCGCGCCCGATAAGCTGGTGGCGCTGACCAGCGGCGACGGCTTCTTCCTGTACGGCGTGCCCTACGGGGCGCTGTGGTCGGCGGTCAAGTACCACGCCCCCTTCCTGTCGGTGGTCTACCAGAACCTGGCCTACAGCACCGGCACGGTGGCGCTGGCGCGCTTCTACCCGGAGGGCTTCAGCGTCAAGCAGAACGACTACGAGGGCGGCCTGATCGAGCCGGCGCCCGACCTGGCCAAGCTAGCCGAATCGATGGGTGCCTACGGCGAGAACGTCGCCGAGGCCGGGCAGGTGCGTCCGGCCCTGGAGCGAGCGGTGCGCATGGTGCAGCAGGGCGTGCCGGCCGTGGTGAGCGTGCGCCTGCCCCAGCTCGGTACGCAGACGATGGAGAGGGGATAGAACTCAGAAAGCAGAAAGCAGAAGGCAGTTCTACTGCCTTCTGCTTTCTGCTTTCTGCCTTCTGAGTTCAGGTTTCTATCTCGCGGATGCGCGGGCTCCGCCAGGCCACGAGCAGGGCCAGCGTGATCATCACCCCGCCCATGAGGGCCACGCTGGTCGGCGCGCCCAGGAAGTGGGTCAATACCCCGGCCACCATCGCTCCGGCCGGGGACAGACCGTTGTCGAGCAGGTAGATGCTCATCACCCGCCCGCGCAGCGCGTCCGGCACGGTCAACTGCAGCAGCGTGTTGGTGTTGGCGCTGAACAGCAACTGGCTGCTGCCCACCCCCACCAGGGCCAGCAGCGCCAGATGCAGCGACGGAGCCTGAGAGAACAGGACCACGCACACCCCCTGCAGCAGCAGCCCGCCCAGCAGCACCAGCCCCTTGCGGTGGACGTGGTGGGCGATGGTGGCCAGCAGGAGCGTGCTCAGCACCGCGCCCAGGCCGGGCGCAGCCAGCAGCAGGCCCAGCGCCTCCGGGCCGAGCCCCAGCACGTCCTTCTGGAAGACCGGCATCAACGACTGGTACACGGGCATGGCCAGGACGTTCGGGATCATGGTGATCGCGATCAGACCCCGCACGACTGGATTGGACCAGATGTAGCCCAGCCCTTCCTTGAGGTTGGCCGCCACCGACGACTGGCGGGCCTGGTCGGACATGGGCGGCACGCGCATCAGGAAGATCATGGCCAGCACGCCGGCGTACGCGCCGGCCTGGACGAAGAAGTTGCCGCCGGCGCCGAACCAGGCGATGAGCAGGCCCGCCAGTGCAGGGCCGAGCACCTTGGTGAGGTTGAACCCGGTGGAGCTGAGCGCGACCGCGTTCATCAGGTCCTGCTTGGGCACCACCGTGGGCACCAGGGTCTGCCGCACGGTGGTGGTGAACGCCCAGGGCAGGCCGGTGAGGAGCGTAAACACGAACAGGTGCCAGACCTGCACCAGTCCCGAGACGACCAGCGCCCCCATGCCGAAGGCGGTGACCAGCAAGATCGCCTGCGAGCCCAGGATCAGCTTCCGCCGATCCATGCGGTCGGCGGCGACGCCGGCCACCGGGCTCGAAACCAGGAACGGCAGGGAGCGCAGCCCGTTGAGCGCGCCCAGCAGCACCGACGAGCCGGTCATATCGTACAGCAGCCAGCCCAGGGTCACCTGCTGGATCCACTGGCCCGCGCTCATGAACATGGTGCCGGTCCAGAGATAGCGGTAATCCCTGTGGCGCAGGGAGGAGAAGGTCTGCAGGCCGAGCCTGGCTGGCGCCGAGTGAGCGCGCGTGGCGGGCGCAGGTGAACTGGTGGCAACGGGCGACCCTGGTCCGATCGCTGTGTCTGCCTGGCCTGTCGCGAGCTCTTCCAAGCGTTCGCCTTTCCGCGGTCGATATCCCCGGCGCCTGAGCCGTTCTGGCTCGGGGCGCGTTGCCCCTGCCGCGCCCATCATAGCATTGCGCGCCCGCCGGCTCATGTCCGACCGCAGCATCCGCAGAAGGGGGTGCGGGGCAAGCCCCCGAAAAGAATCACCCTCCTCCGGCGAGCGGTGGAGGTCGGCGCAGCGTGCCCGACCAGGAGAGCTCGCCCAAGCCCTCGCCACCACCTGGCCTCGGGGCAAGCATCCCCTGCCAAGGCGCAGGCCGGCGCGCAGTCTGGGAACGAGTTCTGCCGCTGGCTTCCGGCCGTCGACGCTGGACGATGAGCGATGCCGCCGCACGGCAGGGAGGGATGGAGTGGTGAATTCGGAAGATGCAGCCGGACAGGGAGGTCAGGAACCAGAGCAGGTCCACGATCCGCAGCGGATGGTGCTGTACCTGAGGGTCCTGGGCGGCGACCTGGGAGCCGCGCAGCTCTGGTTCGACCAGCGCGTGCTGGATCGCTATCGCGCCCAGCCTGGCTTTCGGGTGATGCGGACCAACACGGCCGGGCGGGTGCGGGCGCCCGCCGGGTGGTCGCTCGACTTCGGCATCGCCGCCGACGACCGGCTGATCCACGCCTCAGCCGCCGACCTGGCCCAGCGCTTGCCGCCGTCCGAGCGCCAGCACTGGCTCAGCTACCTGGCCACCCTGCCGCTCAGCCGCAACTTCCTGACCATGCGCCTGAGCGGCGGCGTGAGCTGCATCGACGACGGCGAGGTACGAGGATTTTAGATTTTAGATTTTGGATTTTGGATTGAGGACGGTCCGGAACCTCAATCCAAAATCTAAAATCCAAAATCCAAAATCGTAGGAGGGAGAGATGGCTTCGATCAGCAGCGAACCCCAGCTCAAGGAGCTGCGCGTGCGCGTGAGCCAGGAGATCTTGCCGCCGCGGCACGAGCTGCACGGCACGCCGCACCCGGTCGTCCAGCGGGTCTTCGCCTTTGAGTTTCCGCAGGGCGTGGCGGAGGTGGACCAGACCGACTATGGCCACCCCGGGCGGTTCAACCCGTGCCACGCCCGGCGCATCCCGGCGCCGCTCCAGGCCAGAACCGGGCAGCTTCTGGCGGCCGCTGAGGCGCTGGCCGCGCTGCTCGACTGAGAGGTCCGTTCACCACGGAGACACGGAGTCACGGAGAGTATCTCAAACAACTCTCCGTGACTCCGTGTCTCCGTGGTGAACCCCGCAAGGCGCTCCGGCCCGCGTGTCGACCGCGGCATGCAACTTGCCAGAAGATCCCTCAGCCCGAATTACAGGATTGCAACCTTTTCCCTCCGAGCTGTTATGCGGTTGTAAGCCCGCGCGGGTTACGATGGAGACTGCACCCGACACTACTCTGGAAAGGACGGAGCCCCTATGTCCAGAAGAGGTGCGTTCGAGTTTAGCGGTTGGGAGTTTGGCGACGGCGATTCCCTGTGGGCCTGCCTGGGCGACCAGGAGCGGAAGCGGCTATCCCTGCGTCGACTGGAGCACCTGGTGGCCCTGCGCGACGCGCAGGGCTGGGTTGCGAGTCGGGACCGGCAGGCGTTGATCAATCGCGCCATTCAGAGCGTCTTCCATGACTGCCAGATGCTGGGCCTCACGCGCGAGGCGTGCGCGCTCCTGGAGCGCGGCGACCGCTCCACCTGGTCCGACTGAACTAACCGACGATGATCCGCCGCACAGCGTGGTGCGCGGGGCCCGGCAATGAAGCCGGGCTTTCCTTTTCTCCCTTCCCGCCGCGCTCACGGAGCGGTTCGAGGTGCTGGTGAGCCTGCCCCGCTCATCCTGAGCTGTATCGAAGGATGAGCGGGGCAGGCTCACCAGCACCTCTCTAGAACGTCTTGCGCCCGCATGGGCGCAAGGGTTCGGTAACCGATCTGCGCACGAACCGCAAGCGGCATCGGCCCCAATCCGTGACGGCCAGGCACAGTGCTTGCGTTTGCCGCCTGTCTGAGCGGCCCGACGACCTCTGGCCGCAGCCTGAGGACGGGCGAGGTGGCGCATGCGCGCAAGCTCCCGCTTCATCCTGGCGGTGCTGGGTCTGCTTGGCCTCGCGCTGGCCGCGCTCCTCTTCTGGCCTCGTCCCCAGGCGGCGCCAGCCTCCACTTCGCCAGGAGCTGGCGGCGCTGGCGCGGCGGGGGTCAGCCAATCACCTGGCCCCGGCCCCACGCTGCACCTGGGTCTGCGGCACACGGTGCGCCCGGGTGGGAGCGCCACGAGCCTGGCGCCGGGTGCGCAGTTCCTGGCTGAGGAGCACTACCTGGGCGCGGAGTCGGCAGCTCGGGCCGGGCCGATCGAGCTGTCGCTCTTCGCCGCGGGCGACGGGCTGCGCGACGTGCGCCTGACCGATGGCGACCAGCTCCTGTTCCACCAGCCGGACGGCGCGCTGTACGTGACCGGCACGATCCAGCTCCTGGATGCCGCCCGGCCTCACCACCTGGTGCTCTCGGCCCAGGACCAGTCTGGCCGGCGCAGTCGCCGCGCGGTCACGGCCGAGCGCTACCAGCTCACGGAGGACGAGCCCCAGCCGCGCAGCCGGCCGCTGGTGCAGGCTGCCACCAGCCTGCTGACCGAGCGACGGCCGCTGAGTGGTCCGGGCTTCAGCGGGACGCTCCATCTGCACGCGTGGCCGCCCCATACCAGTGGCGACCAGCCGGCCGACCTGGCGGTGCTGGTGGGTGGCCCCTGGCAAAGCCTGCGCCTCGTCTTCGATGGCCGCCTCATCTACGCCTCCCAGCCGCGGCCCGAGCAGACACCCAGCCACGCCCTGCTGGCCTTCCCCGACGTACCGCCCGGGCGGCTGCAGGTCGAGCTTCGCGGGCTGGACGGCGAGCTGGTCGTGCAAGCGCTGGAGGTGGGCCAGCCCGGCCAGGCCCACGCGAGCGCCCCCGAGACCTGGGCCGACCTCAGCTCCGCCGCCGCGCCGCGCGCCCCCAGCCGTCTGGAATAGCCCGCCCAGATGTGCTAAGATACTTTTTGCGGATAGCCACTGGTCCCGTGGTGTAGCGGCCTAACATGCGGCCCTGTCAAGGCCGAGATCGGGGGTTCGAATCCCCTCGGGACCGCACCTTCGTACTTTCGGCCGTACTTGCGGCCTCTCCCTGTGACAGCGCCGCTCCATTGGTGTGGAGCGGCGCTGGCGCTTCTATGAGCACGAAGTAGGGTTGAAACTCGGGCCGGGGGTGGACCGCCGCGATATGGCCCTCCCGGACCAGGATCACCTCGAAGAGGGCCTGGGCAGCTTGTTTGGCTGCGCCGCGTCGGCGTCCTGCCAGGCGGCGCCGGCGCGGAACAAGCACAACGGTCGGCGCCTCCAGCGTCCGCGCCACCCCCTCCGCCAGGGCCCGAGACTCGTCCGTGAAGCCAGGAGGCAGCCCCTGTCGGGGCTGCGCCAGGGGCCTCATGGCGCTGTGCGGGAAGGTACTGCTGCGCGCCCTGGGGAGCTTCTCCCCGCCACTCAATACTCGATGCGGCCCGGAATAGGGTGCTGGGTGCAGAGCAGATGGTCGCCGATCAGCAACACGCGGATACGGGGGTTGTCGCCATGCACCTCACTTCTCGCGCGGGTCTTCCACGAGCGTGCAAACGCCCGCTCGCCAACTTCCTACTTGACGTTCCCGCCCGCCCGTCGGCTTCCACCACACCGGGCCGTCGTAGGCGAAGGAGGGGCCAAGGTAGCGATAGCGCCCACGTCCCACGCGCTCGAAAACGGGATACGCGCAGGAAGAGGGAGCGCGGTTGATGAGGTTGTAACAGTAGTCGGACGGTAGGATGCTATCTTTTCCGTAGTCGCCAAGGCGCGCTGCCGCAAGTCTGATCTCTTGGGCGGGAATACCTGCTGCTCCGTACCGCGCCTGCAACTGCTTGCCAACCTCGTTAATGACGCGCGCTGCGTTCGGCCAGCCAGCTAAAGTCGAGTCGCTGCTGCTTGCCATGTCGCTCTCCTATGCTTTCCAACAGGTGCAACTGAACTTCTCACTGCCAGCGTTCGCCATTCTTACCCGTGTCAGGCTTCGCCTGCAATATTGGCGCTGGACGAGTTGGTATTGCCACCTGGCCTTCGTGCCTTCCGTGTCCTGGCTCGGAGCTTGCCGTGGACCAGGTGCCTCGCCAGTTCGGGCGTCCTGGATGCGGCTGCAGGTCCGGCCCACCATAGCTACGATACCCTCCAAAGAACGGGTGCAAGTGGGCGCACCATCCGCAGCCATACCAAAGGCGTACCGGCCGGGACCACTCGACCGGCGATGGAGCCAGCCCGCGAGCCGTGCGCTACGGCTCAGGGCTACCGTCCGAGGGTCAGTTGCACGTCTGCCTCCGTGTAGCCGGGCAGGCAGTTGCCGGTCTGGAGCCACTGCTGGAGTTGGCCCCATTTGAGGAAGGCGAACGGCTCGCTGGCCAGCGAGGGCTGCCAGGTACACAGCATGGCGGCCCGGAGCGTGAGCCGTTCCAGGTTAGAGGTCTCAGGAAGGACAACGATCGGGGCGTGCGGTTGGCCAAGCTCCCGGGCAACTCAGTCGGCCGAGTAGGCGAAGGCTTCGCTCTCCTCGATCAGACGGTCGATCTCCGCGCGGTGGGCCTCGTAGAAGGCCAGCGCCGCCTTGATGGCCGGGAGGTCCAGTTGCGGGAAGGCGCCGCGGACGGTCTCCAGGTCGCCAGAGAGTTGCCACTGGACGACGATCGAGCGTACCGGGATCCTGGTTTTCTCCACCGTCGGCTCGCCCCCGCAGACCCCGGGCTTCCGCACGATGCGCGCTGGGATGGGGATGCTCGCCTGCGGCATAGTCAGCACCTCTGCACCTCCCCCTCGCACGTCCTGTGCCGATAGTGGCCCCGCTGCCTGGACGGCCCTGCTGGACGGCCTGATTGTACGCTTCCTGCCCGGTACTTTCCAAATCCCGGAAAGCACCAGTGGTGCCGGTGTCTCTTCCCGCCGCGCTGCTCTACGGGGAACGCCCCTGGGACATCCTGGGCTAAGGCGGGGCGGGCAGAGACGCCCGCCCCACCGCCCCAGGATCGAGCTTGTGCGACGCTGCTGCGGCGTGAGCTACGCCCCGGTCGGCACCGGCAGGTCGATCGTCGCCCTGGACAGCACCTCGTCCACTGCGGCCGCGGACTTGGGGTCGATGTCCACCAGCGGCTGCCGCGTCGGTCCAACTGGGAAGCCCACCCTGGCGAGCGCATACTTCAGCGGGATCGGGCTGGTGGTCACGAACAGCACGTTGAACAGCGGGAGCAGCGCTCGGTGGGCCTGCGCCGCCTGCTCGACCCGCCCGGCGAGGTAGTGGCCGATCATCTGCGCGATCTGGCGGCCGATCAGGTGGCTGGCCACGCTCACCACGCCGTAACCACCCACGGCAAGGATGGGCAGGGTCGCGCTGTCGTCGCCGCTCCAGAGCCGGAACCCGGGGCGCGCGTCGCGGATGATGCGGGCGATGCCGTCCAGGTTGCCGCTGGCCTCCTTGATGCCCACGATGTGCTCGATCTGGCTCAGGCGGATGGTCGTCTCGGGCAGCATGTTGGTGGCCGTGCGGCTGGGCACGTTGTACAGGATCATGGGCAGGTCGACCGCCGCGGCGATGGCCTTGAAGTGTTGGTACAGCCCCTCCTGGGGCGGCT